>NZ_CAWOJA010000003.1:0-175677 GCF_963881615.1 Rahnella sp. CJA17(1/100)
CAGCAACGCAGCGATGCTAAAACTGCCCTCGAGACGTGAGCGTGAATATGTCAGGGAAGTGAGAGAAAAAAGGTCGAAATATCCCTTAAAAAACAATGCCGGTCACCTTAAGTGACCGGCATTAGCCGATCGGCAGCCTTTCAGTGCATTGCGACTCAGCGCAAGCCCCGCGAATTAACGCATAGTCACAAACTCTTCCGCACCGGTCGGGTGGATGGCGACGGTGTTGTCGAAGTCTTTCTTGGTCGCGCCCATTTTCAGTGCGACCGCAAAGCCCTGCAACATTTCATCCATACCGTAGCCGATGCCGTGGATACCGACGATTTTCTCTTCAGCACCGACGCACACCAGTTTCATGCGGCACGGCTGGCGGTGTTGAGTGACGGCGGTGTACATGGCGGTGAAAGCAGATTTGTAGACTTTGACGTTATCTTCGCCGAACTGCTCTTTCGCCTGTGGCTCGGTCAGACCGACCGTACCGATTGGCGGGTGGCTGAATACCACGGTCGCAATGTTGCTGTAATCCAGATGTTCGTCAGGTTTGTTGTTAAACAGACGCTCAGACAGACGACGACCCGCAGCAACGGCAACCGGAGTCAGTTCAACGGCACCGGTATTATCGCCAACGGCGTAAATCCCGTTTACGCTGGTGTTCTGGAACTTATCGACGACGATGTAACCTTTTTCGTTGGTTTTCACGCCGGTCGCTTTCAGATTGAAGTTATCGGTTTCCGGTTCGCGGCCAATTGCCCAGACCAGGCTGTCGACTTCAAATTCCTGACCGTTTTCCAGCTTCAGCGTCAGGCTGCCGTCGGCATTTTTCACCACTTCTTTCGGAATGGATTCTTTATGCAGCGCCGGGCCTTCGGTTTCCATCACTTCCACCAGCGTCTCGACGATCAGCGGATCGAAAGTCCGCAGCGGCGCGTGTTTACGCACGAACAGGTGAGTTTCAGCACCCAGCGCGTTCATCACACCGGCGATTTCTACCGCGATATAACCTGCGCCAACCACCGCAACGCGTTTTGGCATTTCGGTCAGATCGAAGAAACCGTCTGAATCGATGCCGTATTCAGCACCCGGAATATCCGGATGGCTCGGGCGTCCGCCGGTAGCGATCAGGATGTGATCTGCCGTGATCTTCTCACCGTTCACTTCCACAGTATGATCGTCAACGAAACGGGCGAAGCCTTTGATCACATCAACGTTATTTTTGCCCAGCACGTTATCGTACGAGGTATGGATACGGTCGATGTAGGCGGTACGGTTGGCGACCAGCGTTTTCCAGTTGAAGCTGTTCACGGTGGTATCAAAGCCGTAATCCGGGCCGTAGTTGCGGATCGCTTCAGCGATTTGCGCGGCATGCCACATCACTTTTTTCGGGACACAACCCACGTTGACGCACGTGCCGCCCAGCTCTTTAGCTTCGATCAGCGCACATTTTTTCCCATACATGGCTGCACGGTTGATTGATGCGATACCGCCGCTGCCGCCGCCAATTGCCAGATAGTCATAATGTTTGGTCATCGGATTTTCCATGAGTTGTCAAAAATGAAGAACGCCATACCGGCGTCGCTAATCTTAAAAATTGCTTGTGAGTTTAGCGCGTGAATGCGTTTTGTCGCAAAGTTTGGATCGATGGCTGCAATAGGTTTGATAGCTGAGACCTTAGAAAAAGGCCTCAGCGAAGGGAAATTCTTTACTTACTCAGGCACTACCCAGTTCACCGTGGTGTGACCGGTACCGGAAGGCACCAGCACTTTGAGCAGCCACGGCAGTACGTTGTTCATCTGCTGCTCGAGTTTCCACGGCGGGTTAATCACGATCATGCCGGAAGCGGTCATGCCGCGCTGATCGCTGTCGGGACGCACGCCCAGTTCGATTTGCAGAATACGGCGGATGCCGGTCGCTTCGAGATCACGCAGCATTTTCTTGATTTGCTGGCGCATCACCACCGGATACCACAACGCGTAAGTGCCGGTGGCAAAACGTTTGTAGCCTTCCTGAATGCCTTTTACCACGTCCTGATAATCGGTTTTCATTTCGTACGGCGGGTCCATCAGGATCAGCCCGCGACGTGAAGGCGGTGGCAACTGGGCTTTCAACTGCTGATAACCGTCGGCACGCGCAACGCGGGTACGGTCATCTTTCTGGAATTCACTGCGCAGCAGCGGGAAATCGCTCGGGTGCAGTTCGGTCAGGTGCAGCTTGTCGTCTTCGCGCAGCAACTGACGGGCAATCAGCGGTGAACCCGGGTAATAACGCAGGTTCTCGTTGCGGTTGAAGTGATTGACGACGGACATATACGCCGCCAGTTCTTCAGGAATATCGTCCCGCTGCCAGATGCGCGCGATGCCTTCCAGATATTCGCCAGTACGTTCGGCATGTTCACCGCTCAGCTGATAACGCCCGGCACCCGCGTGGGTGTCGAGATAAAGGAAGGGCTTTTCTTTTTCTTTCAGAGATTCAATGATCAGGCTCTGAACGGTGTGTTTCAGTACATCGGCATGGTTGCCGGCGTGAAAACTGTGGCGGTAACTCAACATGTGCGGCTTCTCCTGCGGCTTCGCGGCATTATCCATTAAAGACTATCCCGCCGCCACCCATTGATTTCCCCATAACTTGACCGCATGTTAGAAGTTACGTCATCTTTAAGACGACCCGAATTCACGGCGTGGTGCGCCACAGGCGCATCAGCCCCAAACGCTATTACGAAGGACTGGCCCTATGACTGAACAGCAAAACGCGTCGAATCCGCTCTTAAAACCGTTCTCCCTGCCTCCTTTCTCTGCGATCAAGCCTGAACATATTGTCCCTGCGATGAAATCCGCTATCGAAGAAAGCCGTCAGACGATCGAACGTGTTGTCGCGCAGGGCGCGCCTTATACCTGGGAAAATCTCTGTCAGCCGCTGGCCGAAAGTGATGACCGCCTGAGCCGTATCTGGTCGCCAGTGGGGCATCTCAATGCCGTAAAAAACAGCCCGGAACTGCGTGAAGCTTACGAGCAGTGCCTGCCGATTCTGTCTGAATTCAGTACCTGGACCGGGCAGCACGCCGGTTTGTATCAGGCCTACCGCGATTTAAAAGACAGCGAACATTTCAGCACGCTGTCCGTGGCACAGAAAAAAGCCATTGATAACGCGCTGCGTGATTTCGAGCTGTCCGGCATTGGTTTGCCGATGGAAAAACAAAAGCGCTATGGCGAAATTTCCGCGCGTCTGTCTGAGCTGGGTTCGACCTACAGCAACAACGTGCTCGATGCCACGATGGGCTGGAGCAAACTCATCACTGATGAGAATGACCTGAAAGGTCTGCCGGAAAGTGCGCTGGCCGCCGCGAAAGCGCTGGCAGAATCGAAAGAGCAGGAAGGCTGGCTGTTGACGCTGGATATCCCGAGCTATCTGCCGGTGATCACCTATGGCGAAAACCGTGAACTGCGTGAAGAGATGTACCGCGCATTCGCTACCCGCGCCTCCGATCAGGGTCCGAATGCCGGTAAGTGGGACAACAGTGAAGTGATGGCTGAAGAACTGGCGCTGCGTCACGAACTGGCTCAGTTGTTAGGTTTTGATTCTTTCGCGGATATGTCTCTCGCCACCAAAATGGCCGAAAGCCCGAAACAGGTGATCGACTTCCTGAGCGGTCTGGCAACCCGTGCGCGTCCGCAGGGCGAGCAGGAACTGGCCCAACTGCGTGCTTTCGCCAAAGAACATTTCGGTGTGGACGAAATGGAAGCCTGGGATTTGCCGTTCTACGGCGAAAAACAGAAACAGCATCTGTTCTCCATCAACGACGAACAGTTACGTCCTTACTTCCCTGAGCAGCGTGCGCTGGAAGGGCTGTTTGAAGTGGTGAAACGCATTTACGGCATCACCGCCAAAGAACGTAAAGACGTAGAAACCTGGCATAAAGACGTGCGTTTCTTCGACCTGTTCGATGAAACCGGCGACCTGCGCGGCAGCTTCTATCTCGACCTGTATGCCCGCGAACACAAACGCGGTGGCGCATGGATGAACGACTGCGTTGGCAGCATGCGTAAAGCCGACGGCGAACTGCAAAAACCGGTCGCGTACCTGACCTGTAACTTTAACGGTCCGGTCGGCAACAAACCGGCGCTGTTTACCCATAACGAAGTCACGACGCTGTTCCATGAATTCGGTCACGGCCTGCATCATATGCTGACCCGCATCGACACGCCGGGAGTCGCCGGTATTGCCGGTGTGCCGTGGGATGCCGTCGAGCTGCCAAGCCAGTTTATGGAAAACTGGTGCTGGGAGCCGGACGCACTGGCGTTCATCTCCGGTCATTTCGAAACCGGCGAACCGTTGCCGAAAGAGATGCTGGATAAAATGCTGGCGGCGAAAAACTATCAGGCGGCGTTGTTTATCCTGCGTCAGCTGGAATTCGGCCTGTTCGATTTCCGTATGCATGCGGAATATGACCCGGCTAAAGGCGCGCAAATCCTGCAAACGCTGGCTGAAATCAAGAAACAGGTTGCCGTGGTGCCGTCACCTTCATGGGGCCGGTTCCCGCATGCCTTCAGCCACATCTTTGCAGGCGGTTATGCGGCCGGTTACTACAGCTATCTGTGGGCGGAAGTGTTGTCTGCAGATGCCTATTCCCGCTTTGAAGAAGAAGGGATTTTCAACCGCGAAACCGGTCAGTCGTTCCTGGATAACATTCTGTCGCGCGGCGGTTCCGAAGAGCCAATGGAGCTGTTCAAACGCTTCCGCGGGCGTGAGCCGCAGCTGGATGCTATGCTGCGCCACTACGGAATCAAAGGATAACCTCTGCCTGTGAGTGTGTGTTTACTGTGTGAAGAAGGCGCCGATGAAGGCGCCTTATCTGTTCTGGCGCAGCGCTGGAATCTGACGTCTGACCCGGATGCCGTGATGGCACTGGTGCTGACGCCTGAACGTCTGGAATTACGTAAACGTGATGAGCCGAAACTCGGCGCGATTTATGTCGATTTTGTCGGTGGCACGATGGCGCATCGTCGCAAATTTGGCGGCGGACGCGGTGAAGCGGTGGCCAAAGCTGTCGGCATCAAGGGGCGCTATCTGCCGGATGTTGTCGACGCGACCGCCGGGCTGGGCCGCGATGCGTTTGTGCTGGCTTCTCTGGGTTGCAAAGTGCGGATGCTGGAGCGTAATCCGGTGGTCGCGGCACTGCTTGATGACGGGCTGGCGCGTGGTTATCGCGATGCAGAAATTGGCCCGTGGCTGCGCGAGCGTATGACGTTGCTGCACGTCTCAAGCCTGACGGCGCTTGCTGAGCTTTCGCCAAAGCCGGAAGTGGTGTATCTCGACCCGATGTATCCGCACAAACAGAAAAGTGCGCTGGTGAAGAAAGAGATGCGCGTGTTTCAGGGACTGGTCGGCCCGGACGAAGATGCCGATGGCTTGCTGGAACCGGCACGCCGTTTAGCGACCAAACGTATTGTGGTGAAACGCCCGGACTATGCGCCACCGATGGCCGACATCCCCGCACAGGCCGCCGTGGTGACCAAGAGCCACCGGTTTGATATCTATACGCCGTTATAGAAAGCCGCTGCTGTAACGTCTTTCCACTACTGTCATAAAAAAAAGCCCGCAGGTGCAAACCAGCGGGCTTTTTTAAATTAACAACAACGCCTCTTATTCTTCTTCTTCCTCATCGCGCAACGGCACGATCAGCATGTCGATATGAACGGTGTTGATTAGCTGGCGTGCGGAGGACATCAGTTTGCTCCAGAAATCCTGGTGATGGCCGCACAGTACTAAGTCCATGCCATATTTGTTGATGGCATCCACCAGCACCTGCGCTAAATCACCGCTGCCGCTCAGGGTTTCTGAAATCGGATAGCCGGCATTTTGCGACAGTTCGTTCAACGCGTGATGCGTTTCTTCGGAAATACGTTTCTGCATGTCACCCAGATTAACGTCGATCAGACCGGTATACAGGTCTGAATAGTTTACATCAACGTGGATCAGGGACACTTTGGCGTTATACGGACGCGCCATGGAAACGGCTTTCTCGACCAGAACTTTGCTCTCCGGTGACAAGTCCACAGCAATAAGTATGTGTTTGTAAGCCATAAGAAAACTCCTTCCATAAGTCGGTTAATAGCAATATCAGCATCATGCAAAACTCATGACTTCAGTATAGCGCCAAAAGGGTTAAATAAATCAAGCATACAGATCCCATTTCCGTTTCCGGCTATGTATAGATATAAATAATATGAACAGTTACGGATTCGTTTCCTACACTGAATAATGCAGGCGTCTCCTGTTTTGGCAATCTTCTGTGATAGGGCAAGAGGGCGGGCGAACGTAGCCCGGGGGTGTGAAATTGCGGAAAGGCAGGGCGAAACGCCGGGTGTGTGCCAGCACGACGGGCGCATTGCGCGGTGTCAGTTCGCCTTGAGGGGGAATCATGATCAGTCCCGTTGCGCTGTTTTGGGCTTTATGTTTTGTGTGTGTAGTGAATATGCTGCGCTATTACTCTTCTTTGCGCGCATTGCTGGTGGTTCTGCGAGGGTGTGATCCGCTGCTGTATCAGTACGTTGATGGAGGAGGGTTTTTTACATCTCACGGTCAGCCCAGCAAGCAAATAAGGTTGGTACGCTATATTTATGCTCAGCGCTACGTTGAACATCACGATCCTGAGTTTATCCGCCGTTGTGAACGGGTTCGCGGTCAGTTTATCCTGACAACAGCATTGGTCGGTTTAATATTAATCAGTATGTTAGCCATGCTGATTTGGTATTAGAAACGGAAAGAAACGCGAGGGAGGATGCGTGAAAAAGGAAACAAAAAAGGCGACCTGCTGAGCAAGGTCGCCTTTTTATTTCATGCCGGTCAGACAATTATCAGATCAGCTTCAGTGCAATCCAGTACAGGACACCGGAAAGCACAATCGACACAGGCAGGGTTAAGACCCACGCCATCGCGATGTTTTTCACGGTTTTCGACTGCACACCGCCACCATCGACAATCATGGTTCCTGCGACCGCAGAAGACAGCACGTGCGTGGTGGATACCGGCATGCCGGTATAGCTGGCTACGCCGATGGAGACCGCCGCCGTGAGCTGTGCAGACAGACCCTGTGCGTAAGTCATGCCTTTCTTACCAATCTTCTCACCGATAGTGGTTGCGACACGTTTCCAGCCAATCATCGTACCCAGCGCCAGTGCCAGTGCCACAGCGATAATGATCCAGATAGGCGCGTATTCAACGGTTTGCAGAATGTCTGTTTTCAGCTCGCCGAGGAAGCGTTTGTCTGCAGGAGAGGTTTCCGGCAGCTTGGCCACTTTATCCGCAGTATCAGAAACACACATCAGCAGGCGACGCATATGGCTGCGTTCTTCCGGTGCCAGGTCGCTGTAAGACTGAAGATTGGTCAGCAGGGTTTGCGCGCGGCCGATAGCGTCAAGTGCGTGGCTGCTGTCGCAGTGGAACACTTTAGGCTCATCGGTCGGTGCGATATTGACGTCCGGTGCCGGCACCATTGGCGTCTGTGCAACCACGTGCGGCACGGCATCAACATGTTGCTGATAATACTGGCCGAGGTGAGTCACGGCGTCGCGGGTACGGGTAATGTCGTAACCGGTCGCGTTCATATTCACCACAAAACCGGCTGGCGCCACGCCAATCAGCACCAGCATGATCAGACCGATACCCTTCTGACCATCGTTAGCGCCGTGAGAGAAACTCACGCCGATAGCCGACAGAATCAGACCGGTACGTGTCCAGAATGGCGGCTTTTTCTTGCCGTCTTTCTTCTCACGTTCCGCTGGTGTCAGGTGGATACGGGCATGTTTCTTATTGCCACTCCAGTAACGGCGCAGCAGGAAAATCATGGTACCGGCGATAATCATCCCGACCAGCGGAGAGATAATCAGCGAAGCAAAAATACCAATCATTTTAGGGATGTTTAACGCATCGACCACGGAAGTGTGAGTCATTAATGCATTGGTCAGCCCTACGCCAATGATGGCGCCGATAAGGGTGTGGGAGCTGGACGCCGGCAGGCCGAAATACCAGGTACCGAGGTTCCAGATGATCGCGGCCAGTAACATAGAGAACACCATGGCAAGGCCATGAGCAGAACCCACATTGAGCAGCAAATCGGTTGGCAGTAAATGAACGATGGCATAGGCCACACTCAAACCACCAAGCAGGACGCCAAAGAAGTTAAATACCCCTGCCATCACGACCGCTAATTGCGAACGCATTGCCCGGGTATAGATGACGGTTGCCACTGCGTTGGCCGTATCATGAAAGCCGTTAATGGCTTCATAGAACAGAACAAACAGTAACGCGAGAATCAATAACGAACCGGTATGAATATCCAATCCGGCAAATAGATGCAGCATAATTGTTACGCCAGTTAGTGGTCATGAACGCCGCGCATTATCTGCGAGAACAGGGGGACGGGAAAAGGAAAATATGACATTTTTTTGACTAAAAACAGTTCAATGTTTGGCTTTATTTCAATTAAGTATTTATCTATCAATATGTTATTCCTCCTTTGAACGCAGAAACATTTACTTACGACGTCCGGCAAGCAGTCTGTCTGGCTGGTTTAACAGCCCTCCGTCCCTTACAATCCGCGACTCAAAGCCCCGGTTAACAGGGCAAACCTTATCTAAAACGTAGTTGAATTTCCGGAAAAGAGAGGCCAAAAGTGGAACAGGTTGATGTGGTAGTCATTGGTGCAGGTGCGGCAGGCATGTTCTGCGCAGCACAGGCCGGACAGGGTGGCTGCCGTGTTCTGCTGCTGGATAACGGCAAAAAAACCGGGCGAAAAATTCTGATGTCAGGCGGCGGACGCTGCAATTTCACCAACCTTTATGCCGAACCCGCTGCCTATCTTTCCGAAAACCCGCATTTCTGTAAATCCGCGCTGGCACGTTACACTCAGTGGGATTTCATCGATATGGTCAACCGTTACGGCATCGCCTGGCACGAGAAAACGCTCGGGCAGCTATTCTGCGACGACTCGGCACAGCAAATTGTCGCCATGCTCGATAAAGAATGCGAGCAGGGCAATGTCGATGTGCGCTTGCGCAGCGAGATTTCCGACGTGCAGAAAACCGAAAATGGCTTTGTTATCAAAGTGAATGGCTCAACTGTAAGCACTCACTCACTTGTTATTGCCAGCGGCGGGCTTTCCATGCCAGGGCTGGGCGCGACACCCTTCGGTTACCGTCTGGCGGAACAGTTTGGCCTGAAAGTGCTGCCGACCCGCGCCGGTCTGGTGCCATTTACCCTGCACAAGCCGCTGCTCGATCACTTGCAGACGCTTTCCGGGGTGTCAGTCCCGGCGGTGCTTACTGCTGAAGACGGCACTGTCTTCCGTGAAAGCATTCTTTTTACCCATCGTGGCATGTCCGGCCCGGCCGTTTTACAGCTTTCCAGTTACTGGCAGCCTGGCGAGTTTGTGAGCGTTAACTTACTTCCTGATGTCGATCTGGCGGCGTTTCTGAATGCACAGCGTCAGGAACACCCAAATCAGAGTCTGAAAAACACGCTGGCGATGCAACTGCCGAAGCGTCTGGTCGAATGCCTGCAAACGCTGGGGCAGTTGCCGGACGTGACGCTGAAACAGCTGAACGTGCCGCAGCAGGCCGAACTGGTTGAGCAACTGCAAAACTGGCAGGTACAGCCGAACGGCACCGAAGGTTACCGCACGGCGGAAGTCACACTCGGCGGCGTCGATACCAAAGAATTATCTTCAAAAACGATGGCGGCAGCGAAAGTCCCCGGCCTGTATTTCATCGGCGAAGTGGTGGATGTGACCGGCTGGCTGGGCGGATACAATTTCCAGTGGGCATGGAGCTCGGCGTGGGCATGTGCGCAGGATCTGGTGGCGGTTCTGGAATAATACAGACGGTGATCTGAATAAATAGTTTGTGATCTAACCTGAATTTGAGACATTAAAGTTCGTGATCTAGAGCACCTCTACAAAAAATCTAATTTTGATGTCAAACAGGACAATCTCCCCCCTCAAAAGCAGAAAAACAGTACATATGGTAGCAGTCGCAGATGGGCGGCATAGCATATGTAGTGTTTAGCGAACGGTTCACGCTGGTGGCATGAGGAAGTTGGGCAGTCTGGGTATAAAGCCCAATTCGGAAAAACTCTATTACGCAGCCTGCCCGTAAACCCGAATCTCACCGGCGAGCAAGGCCGCTGGGGAAATCACAGTGCATCATGAAGCGGGGAGGGCCGGCATGTATAAAGACGAAGCCTCTTTTAATATATCCACTGCCGAAGGGGGAGTATACTCACACGCTGGGAACTGGCTAATAAAAGGAATTAGCATGAGCAATTATGAGGAAATCGCCACACGCATTGCCGATATCATTATTTCACCTGACTCAGTATTAGGGTTTGTTCACGGTGCGCTCTCCGTACCCGTCGATCTTGGATATATGGCTTATGGTGTATTTGACACTGATTCACATTACGCCCACGAAACACAAACCATTAGAATCATCCATGCAATCAAAAATGGAATCCTCAATTATGATCGGATTCTAGACGCGATAAAGACGGTTTTCGAAAAGTTTGATAAATACGTTTCAGAAAGCAAACAAAACAAAATATACAGCCGGTCTTTATTTTCAATAATAGGTCGCACTGCAACTAACTCTGTAATTTCAGCAAAAATAGCCACGGCGATTGCTCAGCGTGCTGGATTGGCAGTCACAGTGCGGGGTGGTCTTGTTGGTAATTTATTGCTGATAGGTGGAATGAAAGAACGCTGTATCAGAACATCAGAAGCTCTCAGCATAGACGAACCTGAAATATATGGCGAGTTGCGAAAAAAAGATTATGACTTACTCTACTTTATGTTTGAACCGGCACTCAAGCCCTTTGTGGATGCTCTGATCGTAAGACGACAACAGGGAATGCTAGCGTTTGATAACATACTGGAACGTGTTGAATCAAAATTGAGTGGATCTTATGGGGTTAATTAAAGGCTCACTAGGCGCGTTTGCCGGTTCGATAGCTGTTTGGCTGTCTTTCTATTTCATTTTCCATTTTGACACATGGACAATGAGGTTGATTTCTATTTTTACTCTCAATGCTTGTATTTATCTTGTGGCAAAATTTTTAGACAAAAAATTTCCATGTGATTAATACAGTCGCTTAAATTATAAGGATGTAAAATGTCAAATCCAGCATATTTATGGTTAACTGATGAAAATGGATCACCCGTTATAGGTGGATCTTTAGTTTCTGGTCGAGTAGGAGCCATAGAATTAAAGTCGTTGACTCATAATGTACAGATCCCAACCGACTCAAATACGGGACGACTAACGGGAACACGGGTACATTCACCTTTATCATTTCAAAAGGAATTTGATAAGGTTACACCGCTTTTATACAAAGGACTGAGCCAGGGGCTTACCATGAAATCCGCAACATTTAAGATGTACCAGATCTTAGATGCAGGCATCGAATCCGAGTATTTTAATATAATCCTGGAAAATGTAAAAATAACTTCTATTACGCCGAACCTATATCAAGGCGGTCAGACGGGAACGCATTTTGAAACAATCCAAATGCGCTATGAAGTTATTACGTGGAAGTGTTGCGAGGGCAATATTATATTTAAAGATTCGTGGAATAACCGCTGGGTTGCATAAGCAGACGCACTCCACTTTATAGGGCAAGATGTCTATCCCCACTGTGGTCTCTGAACACAATTTGTGTACAAAGTTTATTGTTCCAAGACAGTGGCTGTTCGTGGCAGTTAAAACTATTTATTCCATATCGTCATCAGGACGTGCTGTCTGTGCGGTGAATTAAAAATCCCCCTGAAGGAGCAAGTGATCCTTCAGGGGGAAGATTAAAAAATACCCCGTGCCGCGTTACCGTCCCCCCGGTAACACATTCTCAGAACAAAAAACCTTTCAAATTTTCCAGCATGTTGGTCATCATGCCGAAGGCCATATTTACGCTGTGAATGCTGTAATACAGCGTAATATCATTGCGCATCAGGTATGTTTCAAAACGCTTATCTGCCAGCACCGCCTGAACTTCCAGACTGCGATCGCGAAAATGGCGGCAGTTATTAATGTACAAATCCAGCGACCGGTATTCTCCCGTAGCAAGCTGATTCACCAGCGCCGCCATCTGTTCGAAGCTCTCTACCAGCGCCCTGTGTTTTTCCAGATGGCCGGTATGCTCCTGAAGATTTTCCATAATGACGTTCTCCCGGTAATAAGACGACGGTAAAAGCCTGATCAGAAGCTTTGCCAGTCGGCCTCATTGGCTGAGAGTACCCCCGGCTTTTCCTTGCGTGGAAGGGCGGCAAGTGCCTGCGCCGGTTTTGCCAGGGACTGATGCTGAGCCGTGGCGTTGCTGAGGTGGAATTCGCCGACCAGTCTCGCCAGGCCATCCGCCTGATCCTGCAACGAGCGCGAGGCTGAAGAGGCTTCTTCAACCAGCGCGGCGTTCTGCTGGGTCACGTCATCCATCTGATTGACCGCCTGATGCACCTGAGAAATTCCCTGACTCTGTTCTGTTGCCGCTGCGGCAATCTCGTTGACCAAATCAGTCACCTGACGGATGGCATTACCCATGGAGTTCATGTTCTCGCCGACATCGCCCGCCTGATGGGCACCGGCTTCGATCAGGCTGTAGGAAAGGTCGATCAGTTCTTTGATCTCACGCGCGGCGGTGGTCGAACGTTGTGAAAGATTTCTGACTTCACCGGCAACAACAGCAAAGCCTTTACCGTGCTCACCGGCTCGTGCTGCTTCTACGGCAGCATTTAACGCCAGAATATTGGTCTGGAAGGCGATGCCTTCGATAAGCGTGATGATCTCAGTGACTTTGCGCGAACTGCTGCGGATATCACCCATCGTACCCAGCATCGTCTCAAGTGATGATGCACTTTTCTCCGACAGCGCATTCATGTTACCCGCCAGCTGGCTGGCCTGACGCGTGTTGTCAGCCGTCTGGCGAACCGTCTCACTGAGCTCGGTCATGCTGGCGGCCGTTTGTTCCAGAGAGGCCGCTTGCTGCTCGGTGCGCGAGGAGAGATCTTCGTTACCGGCCGCGATTTGTGCCGAGGCGCTGCTGACGGACTGGGAAGCCGCGCTCACAGACAGCAGCGCTCCGGATACGCGTTGCATCAGGTTGTTGAACGCGCGGGCCATGTTGCCCACTTCATCATGACGGCTGTCATCGGCGCTCACTGTCAGATCAAGCCGCTCGCTGGCAACGGCCATAATCCCCCCGATGTCCAGCAGGCTTTTTCGTACCCGACGGATGGTGGCCAGTGCAAGGGATCCCAACAGCAGGATAATGATCGTTACGCTGCCGCCCATTCCCCACAGTGTGGTGCTGAAAATGCTGTGGTTGGTGGCCCGCAGCTCCTCACCAATGTTGATATTTAAGGTAAGCTGCTTTCGGTAATCGGAGATGAGCTGACGGATAGCCCCGCCGATGCTGTCATCGCCCTCAATCATTGCCAGAGTGACCTCGTCCTGATGTGCCCGTGAAGAGGTCAGAAAGGCGGGAAGCGCCTCCTCCACTTTACGAATATTGTCGAAAGCCACGTGCGTCAGCCTTTCATCTTCAGCATCTGAGATGTCGTGCTGCAGATAATAATCTGTCAGCGTTTTTAACCCGGTAATCTGTTGCTGAATGCGGGTTTCTACTTCAGACATTTTGCTGTTATCAGTCTGGCTCTGATGTTTATAGAGGGTGAGAGAAAGCTTATTGCTTTGATCAATAAGATTATTGAGATCCTTAATTGAAGGGATCGTATTGACCTGAACATATTCAAACCGGTTCTGGAAACCCGAAATCAACATGATCGCGACGATGCCCATTGTGATAAGGGCCGCAGAAAGCAGCGAGAACGTCAGTAAAAGACGCTGTGTGATGTTCATATTTTCCCCTGATTTTAAAAGTCCCGCCTTCAGGAAAGCGGCAGGATGTGAATCAAGGTTATCGGCAAATGTTGCATCAACATTAATTAAACCGATCTAATTCAACAATTTACGTTAATGCAGTGTTCGTGGTGGGCATGTTTAAAGTGATTTTTTATGCATTTAAAGAAATTTTTCATTCTCATTGAGTCGGTTTTTGAATTATTCCCGAAGGGGCAGGAAGGTTTGTTGAAAAGAACATCAGGAACACAGCAATTTCTCATTGAAAAGCGCGAAGAAATAACCCAGTCTGCGGCCTGCACTGCGCCATCCGGCATGTCTCTTTCTCTGTCACAAGGTCATCTGATGTTTACCCATAATTGTTACCGTGCTATTGCGCTGTATAAATCAATGAAATGAAAAGAATGACGGGACGATTTACCGGTTTAAGCATCATGCTTCCTCTGCTTCTGACGTCATGCGGTACACTTTCTGAAATGCAGGTGGAGGACAATCCTCATGAAGTGAAGCAGCTTGCCTGTAGCCAAAATCTTGACGACATGGTGGATACCGTCGCGCAGCGATATCTGCACAGAGAAAAATCCAGCGGCATGGCGGTCGGGATCATCAGAAATAACGGCGCGGCCAGAACCTGGGGTTATGGCTATACCAACGCGGTGAACGGCTACAAGATTGATGGCGAAACGCTGTTTGCGCTTGGTTCGGTCAGTAAAGGCGTGACGGGAGAAGTGGTGGCGGGGCTGGTCGACAAAGGGCAGCTAAAGTGGGATGACAAACTGGCAGATTTACTGCCAAAAAATATTCCGCTGAGCGAGGACGCCAAAAATATCACTCTGCTGCAACTGGCGACGCATACTTCGGGATTGCCCCGTCAGAAAATGACCAAAGATATGCTGGAAAGTTTTCTCAGGTATTTATATACCGGCGACAACTTCTATCATGAACTGGACAGCGACGCCGTTGTGGATAATCTGTCGTCATTTAAAAAGCCATTATTGCTTGTGCCGCAATATTCTAATTTAGGGTATGCACTGCTCGGTTATATTCTGAAATTGAAAACTGGTGAAGATATCCAGCAATTATCTTATGCCTTTATTTTTAATGCCTTAAAAATGGGTAACACCAGTTTTTATGCCAGCCAGTTAAAAGCCTATCCGTATCGTGCGATTGGACATGCGGGAGATCAGCCTAAACTTATCCGCCGTGGCGAGGTCGTCCCCGACTGGCATTTCTCGAATAATATGGTAGCGGCGGCCAGCCTTTACAGTAATGCTGATGACTTGCTGAAATATCTGCGGGCGCATATTGATGATTCACAACCAGGCGATCTCAGTGACGCCATTCATGTGACGGAAAAAGTCTATTTCCAGCGAAAAATAGAAGCGGCCAATATTGCATGGGTCACGGATTATAAAGATGGCCAGATTATTACTTACCAGGTCGGTTATATCGGCGGCTATTCCAGTTATATTGGTTTTGATAAGAAACATAAAAATGCGGTAGTGGTTTTACAGAATACCTTCAACTGGAGCAATTACATTGGTCATGATTTACTGCTGAAAATGGCAATGGCGGATGACTATAAGGCAACCTGCGGGAAAGAGACGTTTTTCTCCTCCCCCGTTAAAGAGGGAGAAGCCCGGTGATCTATTCTGCCTGATGCACTGCAATATACCGCTCAAACTTCGCCGGTTTTAACTGGCTGAGATCCACCAGCACTAACCCGTCGATGCAGTTGTTGAATTCAGGGTCGCTGCCGAAATCAATAAACTGCACACCACCGGTTTCGCAAAGCTCGGAATATTGTTTATACAACGCCGGAATGCTGCACCCGAGATTCGCCAGCAGGCGTTTCAGGCGCTGCAAGTCTTCCTGATAATCATCGCCGCAAAACTGTGCTAACACATCAGGCAGCGAAGCCGGATACGGACGTCGTGATGTCGCCAGCGGTAATGCCGGGGAGAAATACAGGCGGTAAAACGCCACCAGTAAATCACGGGCGGGCAGCGGCATTCCGCCGGAAATCGACACCGGACCAAACAGATAACGGGTCTGCGGATATTTCGCCAGATACGCGCCGATGCCGAGCCACAGATAATCCAGCCCGCGTTTGCCCCAGTAAGCGGGCTGAATAAAGCTGCGCCCGAGTTCGATACCCTGCGCCAGAATCGGGTCCATCTGATGGCCATAGTGGAACAGGCTCTGGCTGTAGATCCCGTTCAGCCCTTTGCTGGCGACTTGTTCTGCGGTCGGGATGAACCGGTAAGCACCGACAATTTCCAGCGCCTGCGGATCCCATAAAACCAGATGATAATAATCATCATCATAGCCGTCGAGATCACGGCGGCGACCACTGCCTTCGCCCACGGCGCGGAACGCGATTTCGCGCAAACGCCCCAGCTCGCGCAAAATCGGCACAGTGTCTTCACCGTGACGACGATAGAGATAAATCATTTTGCCGTCCGGCGTGTTGCCCAGCACTTCGCTGGCTTCCAGCGCGTGTTTTAGTACCGCACGGTTTTCCGCACGGGCAATCGACGTTTCGGTGTGGAACAAACCCGGCTTGCCAGCGCCGAGGCGGTAAAGGTGTTTACGAAAACGCGCTGCCAGATCGCCCGCCTGCATTTGTCCATCGTGCCAGCTGGTATACGGAATGCGCGCACCGATTTTAAGCGTCAGGCTGTTGCCGCGCTGGCCGAACATTTCATGTACCAGTAAAAGCGTACTGAGCGGGCGGTAAATCATGGAACTGAGATAAAACAGCGCGCTGTTGCTGCCACTGATATGTACCGGCACCACCGGTGCACGGGCTTTGGCGGCGAGGCGGATAAATCCGGTGTGCCATTTTCCGTCGCGCACACCTTTCGAACTCATGCGGGATACTTCACCCGCCGGGAACACAATCAGCACGCCCTGATTCTCCAGATGTTCCTGCATCTGTGTGACCTGATTGCGCCGCGTGCGGTTGCCCATATTATCCACCGGGATCATCAGGCTGCCGAGTGAAGACACCAGCGACAGCAACTGATTCGCCACCACTTTGACATCCGGACGTACCGACGCCACCGCATGTAATATCGCCAGTCCGTCCAGCGTGCCAATCGGATGATTCGCTACGATAACTACCGGGCCGTAGCTCGGGATCTGCTCCCGGTCGCGCTCGGTCAGTTCACAGCGGATATTAAAATGTTCAAGTACCTGCTCGGCCATATCAATGCCTTTCAGGTGCGGATACTGATCGGCGAAACGGTGAAACTCTTTTTCGCGGAACAGGATTTTTAACAGTTTGCGTTGCCAGGAAGGGGTTTTCTGCTGCGGGTCGAGATCCTGAAACAGGGTATCCATGCTGAACATAGGATGTCCTCCGGTTGAAGTCTCCCGACCATAATCAGCGCGCATGACAGTGATGTGTCACTTTGATGGCAGTACGGGGAAGCCTGAGTAAAACAACGGTTCAATTTGTTGCGAAAGCAAGCCATTGCTAATAAAGTCAAACACTCATTTACGGCTTTGTAACATGCCAGAACCCTTTTTTGTGAGACGCGACTTTCCATGCCTGACGCTGCTTCGCCCGACCTGACTGCCACCAGTCCGTCAAAGACCACGCTGCGAATTCTCTCGATTCTGGTGTTCAATTTTGCCAACTATCTGACCATCGGCCTGCCACTGGCGATCCTGCCGGGTTATGTACATGAGCATCTCGGCTACAGTGCTTTCTGGGCGGGACTGGTCATCAGCCTGCAATATTTCGCGACGCTGCTGAGCCGCCCTTATGCCGGGCGTTATGCGGATAAAGTCGGGCCAAAAAGGGTGGTGATATTCGGGCTGAGCGGCTGCCTGTTCAGCGGTGTGTTCTATCTGCTGGCACTGGGATTTGACGCCACACCGGCGGTCAGTCTGGCGTTGTTATGTCTCGGGCGCGTGATGCTTGGTGCCGGGCAAAGTTTTGCCGGAACCGGTTCGACGCTGTGGGGCATCAGCGTGGTCGGCTCCCTGCATATCGGCAAAGTGATTTCATGGAGCGGGGTGGTCACTTACGGTGCGATGGCGATTGGTGCGCCACTCGGTGTGCTGATTTTCAGTTTCGGCGGCCTGACGCTGCTGTCGGTGTGCATCATTTTGGTGGCGCTGACGGCGCTCATCACCGCGTGGCGCAAGCCGCCGGTGGTCACAAAAGCCCCGGCGCAAATCCCGTTCCGCCAGGTGCTGGGGAAAATATTGCCTTACGGCATGATGCTGGCGCTGGCGTCCACCGGCTTTGGGGTGATTGCCACCTTCATCACCCTGTTTTATGCCGCGAAAGGCTGGCCGGGCGCGGCATTTTCCCTGACATTCTTCAGTGTGGCCTTTGTCGGCATGCGGCTGTTATTGCCCAACAGCATCAACCGTTTTGGCGGATTGCGTGTGGCGCTGGCCTGTTTTGTGGTGGAGATTGCCGGGCTGATTATGGTGTTTTTCGCCCCGACGGCGTGGGCTGCAATGGCCGGTGCTTTCATTACCGGTGTGGGTTTCTCGCTGGTCTATCCGGCGCTGGGCGTGGTGGCAGTCAAAAAGTTGCCGCAGGAAAATCAGGGCAGCGCGCTGGCGACCTATTCGGCATTTCTTGATTTATCTCTGGGGATTACCGGCCCGCTGGCCGGTGTGCTGATGGCGCAGGCTGGCATTGATGCGATTTATCTTGGCTCGGCGCTGCTGGTGCTGATGGCGCTGGCGCTGGTCGTCCGGTTGCTGTTACGTCAGCCTCCGCCTGAAACCAACGCCTCTGTCAGTGCTGATTAAACCGGTTGCCGTACGCCACGGATGCGGCCCATATGCAGCGTATCCACCAGTTCGCCGTCGCGCATTGCGTAGCTCGGGCTGAGGCCTTCAACGCTGAAACCGAACTTTTTGTACAGCCCGATTGCGGCATCATTATCGGCATAAACCGTCAGCTCGACGCGGATCACGTGCAACCATTTGTCACACAACTCAAGGGCAGCAGCGATCAGCTGACTGCCGACGCCTCTTCCCTGAAATTGCGTATCCACACCAATACCGAAAGTCGCCACATGGCGGCGTCGCCACGGCTGCTCAACCATCAGGGTGAGATTGCCCACCAGTTTGCCGTCGATACACGCAACCAGCGCGAACCGGCCGGGTGCGGTATTGGCAAGGCGGTCTTCCCATAGCGTGGCGGGTGGATAAGGGAGTTGCAGGGTGTCGCTGTAAACAGGAACCTGAGCGTATAGGTGTTGAAGCGCCTCTGCATCTGCGGCTTCAGCGTGACGAATGACTATTTCGCTCATGGCGACACTCCTCTTTTTGTGGTTACTGTTTGAATATCCTCTACATTTATCAGGAATAGGAAAACTGTCAATCGAATGTTTGGTGAAAAAAACGCTTTACAAGTGCGAATGATAATGATTATTATTGCCATGCGTTCCGGGGATGGCCTCACACCAAGGTCAAACGGGTCCCCATGAATGCACGACATTGCTCACATTGCTTCCAGTATTACTTAGCCAGCCGGGTGCTGGCTTTTTTTTCTTCATATTTTGAGCTGTGGATGCGTTGGCTGCGTTCGCTCACCCCGGTCACATACTTGTGTATGCTCCCGGGGATTCGCTCGCTTGCCGCCTTCCTGTAACTCAAACTATTTCGAAAAAACTTCCTTTCATATTATGGGGTCGCTCGCTGGCCGCGTTCCTGCGACTCACATTCTTTCGAAAAATCCTGCTTCAGGGAAAACTCATATTCTGCTGCCATATCACCCGATCTCCGGCGGGTGGTTGGGCGATGACGGTGCTGCCGGATAAACGGTTATTAAGGAACATCAGTGAGCTGGCGGGTTGTGCGGCGACGTCGGTGAAGTCGAACGTTGCCTGCGTCAGGGTTGAGGAAAGAATATCGATTTGCTTTGGCGCAGTGCCGGAAAGCGTGAAGCCGACCTGATTAAACTGCGATGCCTGAACCGACAGTGTGGAGGATTTCAGCGTGAGCGGTGCAAATTCGGTGGTGGCATTAAACGTACAGCGGACAAAATTCACCGGCGCCGTGCTGTCAAATGAATGCCCGTTGATGTCATTAAATACCGTATCGGTAAAGGTGATGGCGGCAGTGACGTTGCTTTGTACTACCGGCGCGCCGTCCTCCTGCAGGGAAAACTGACACTGACGAATAACGTTCGGGCGCGCAGCGCGTTGCGATGCCTGGCTGATAATCAGGGTGCGGTCAGCGGTACAGCCGGTCATCTGCAAACCGTCGGCATTCACCCACAACATCCCGGACTGCGGGATAGTCTCGTTGGTAATCACCACCAGATCTTCCAGCGTCAGTTCACTCACGCCGGAGCGGGCGACAAACCACGGACAGACGTGCTTACGTACATTGATACGTTTGGCGCTGCCTCCCCAGGTGACACCGGAATTGGCAAAGGTCATCAGGCCGGAATTGCCGGTATAGGTGAGATCATGTTCGTACTGACCGTGAGTCACGAACGGGCCTTTTTCCGCGCTCTGTCCGCTGGCGTGACAATTCTCGACCAGGCAATATGCCGACGCCGTGAAATCATTTAAATGCCGCGCGTTCGCCACGCTGCAATCACTGACATGTCCATACAGACAATAGATTTGCTGTGTCAGATATCCGGCACCGCCAAAGGCGGTGTTCGGCGGATTAATGAGAGAGCACTGCTGCGTCAGATAATGGGTATTCCAGCGTCGCATCACCACCGGCCAGAACGAGCCCGTCGAATGGATCCCTTCGACATTGGTGTAAACACCGTATTCGAACGCCACCGGATGGCTGCCGGTGATCTGATCAGCCCCCGCCCCGAAGAACTGCATATTTTTGATGGTGACGAATGCGACCGGTTCGACTTTCTGCCAGCTGATCACCCTGCCGGCCAGCAGTTCCCAGCCGTTGTAATAGCCAATCTGAATATGCGTGCTGTCAGGAATCGCGATGATTTCCACCAGCTTTTGCAGCTCGCGTTCCGCCGCGCCTTTCACCGGTGCAACCTGCACCGCATACCAGTCGCCCACGCTGAACAGTGACGAATCCGCGACCGGGAAAATATCCGTTTGCTCCTGCAACGTTTCTGTCAGCGTGAAGGAGACGGGGGTGCCGGTCACCGTGCCCCGGAAGAACAGTACGGCGGCAAACGGGTCATTGACCGGTGCGCTGGCAATGCCGGTGGTGAAAACCCGGTTGTTCTGGAAATCCAGGGTGATGTCTGAGCGTGAGAAACGATGGCGGCGCTGAAAAAGCAAATCTGAAAAAGCGAAGATCTGGCTGATGGCCGGGTCATTGACTAATGCATCCAGCGCATCGTCGGCGGGTTGCTCAGCATTGAGAATACCGAAAGTGCGGAAATCGCCCACGCCCTGATGGATAAGCAGCCAGCGTCCGGTGTCCGAGTGGTCAGAAGGGATGACTGTGCCGTTATTGGCGGGCAGAACGCAGTTTTTGTCCCAGTGATAATGACCGCCGCCGCCGTCACCGGCCTGAAAATAACCATTAACGAAGACATTATGATCCAGACGTATTTTATGATTCTTCAGCGCGGATACAGAATTGAATGTTTTCATGGGTGAATCCTTTTAAGGCTCAGAGGTGAGCCACTTTATTTTGTTATATCTCCGTATTTTCAACCACAATATGCGGCCCTGTACTGGCTGGCACAACGGATCGGGTATTTATCATGATATTGTTCTGTTCAATAAAATAAGACGGACGGGAAAATGCCTTATCTGTGAATAACCGCTTACCGTGCGTGAATGTCACGTGATGCGCCTGATAATGATTAATACCAGCGGTAATGTGAATATGAAGCTGATCGTCACCGGTCACTTCAGTTTGCATTGGGCCTAATCGCCAGGTCACAGGATATTCGCCGGTCCGTGAAAGTAAAGGCCGGGAGGCCTGATCGCTGGACAGTGTGGAATCACCATTAATAACGATTTTCTGAGGTTCATCCGCCGTTAATATAAGGGACACATTTTCAAGACGGCAGGCGTTAAAGTTAACTTCTTTATTTTTAATTAACAGCGAAACATCTTTGTCCGTTCCTTTAAACTGGCAATGGGAAAAATACAGCAGCGAACGGCCATTAATGGAATTCCGGGCTTCGGCCGCCGGATGGGAAACAATAAACGGGTCATCCGGCGCCAGGTTACTGATAGTGGAATCATGGCGAGGATCCAGTACGAACCCGCAGTTTTCGAATACGTTCATTTTGATACTGCGCTGACTGTTTTGCAGTAATGTCAGTTCTCCGCTGAGGCTGCAGTTTTGCACCGTCAGTCCGTCGCAATTCAGGCGCAATATGCCGAGATTATCCTGTTCCACACTCCGGTAAATGTGCACATCCGTTAAGGTCAGATCAGTGACGTGCGTGTCGGCTGTCAGCATAGAACAATGGTGCTGGTTGATGACAATACGTGCCGCCGACTGTCCCCAGGGTTTGCCGGAGTTGGCCAGTGTCAGGATGCCGGAGTTGGCCGTAAAATGCAGATCATGTTCATACTGACCGTGGGTGACGAAAGCACCGGAACTGTCACCGTTGCTGTGACAGTGCTTTACCACGCAGGAAGAGCTGGCGGTGAAATCGTTAAGATGCCGGGCATTGGATGCCGTACAGTCCGTAATCACGCCATACTGACAGTAAATTTGCTGAGTCAGATAGCCTGCGCCGCCCCAGGAAACCGAAGGTGGATTAGTCAGCGAGCATTGTTCAGTGCGAAAGAAGGTGTTCCAGCGACGGAAAATGACTGACCAGAATGTCCCCTGAGCATGAACATTCAGAACATCGCAATAAATGGCATATTCGAAGGCGACCGGCTGGGAACTGTTATTAGCCAGCTGCCCCTCTGCGACATATTGCATGTTCTGAATACAGACATTCTCAACCGGCGTGACTTTGCGCCAGTGCAGTTGACTTTGGGCGTCCAGCGCCCAGCCGCTTCTGTAATTGAGCCGGATATGCGTTTCATCAATCTGTTCTGTCACCTGTACCAGTCGTTGTATTTTGCGTTCCCAGTGGCCGGAGACTTTGTCCGATTCCAGGCAATACCACTGGCCGACAGGATATAAGCTGCTGTCATCTACCGGATAGATTTCTGACAATAAAGGCAAAGGATCCCTGAGAAGGGATATTGATGTTTTTTCTTCTGCTATTCCCCTGAAAAAGAAAATAGCGGAGAGGTAATTATTTTTGGCATCTGCCAGGGTTTCCAGTCCTGTCGCGGTCACTGTCTGGCCATTAAAATCGAGGGTGATATTCGAACGGTTAAAGCGATGGCGCGACATGAAATTCAGCGAGGTATGTGCTTCAATCCGGTGAATAAGCGGATCACTGATCATCGCCTTCAGTGCCGCATCTGCAGCATTTTGTCGGTTAACTATACCAAACTGACGAAAATCCATGACGCCGTTATGTAATTGCAACCAGCGGCCTTTAGCGGATTTTAACGAGGAAATAACGGTGCCCTGATTGGCCTCTTTCTCACTGTTCGCATCCCAGTAAACCAGTTTTGGCGCACCATCTCCGGCAAAGTAATATCCCAAAACCATCGCACAGGTCCGGTCAGCAGGCGCAGAGAGGTTTCTTAACGCCATAATGTTGCTCGCGCTAATCATTTTATCCGGATTAATTTCAACGGCTTTAAATAATCCCGCCGACACTACACCACCGGTTATTCCCGCGATCAACTCGCGGCGGTTAATCATGATAATTTCCGGAAACAGATGTCACATTAATTTACCTTAAGGAGTTTCTTCTTTGAGTATTGTACCGATGGGTAATTAAGCAACCTGTACAAGAACAATTTACCTCAACCTTCCTCAAATCCTTTGGATTGAGTCACCTGCATTTGTTCATATTTTTTGAACAGAGGGGTGAAGTTTTTACGCTTTCTTATTCTCAGGCGTTGACTAGACTAGAGAAAACATTGAGGAGAGTTGAACATGATCTATTTACGTCAGGCACAAGAACGCGGTCACGCCAGTCACGGCTGGCTGGAAAGCTGGCACACCTTCTCTTTCGCCGATTATTACGATGCACAATTCATGGGATTCTCCGCACTGCGGGTGATCAATGAAGACTTTATCGATGAAGGACAGGGTTTTGGTAAGCATCCGCATAAAGACATGGAAATTCTGACCTATGTGCTGGAAGGCACCGTGGAACATCAGGACAGCATGGGCAATAAAGAACAGATCCAGGCGGGGGAATTCCAGATTATGAGCGCCGGGACCGGGGTGACACACTCTGAATACAACGGTAACAGCGACCGTAAACTGCACCTTTATCAGATCTGGATTATCCCGAATCAAAAAGGGCTGGAACCGCGTTACGAACAGCGCATGTTCGATGCGCCGCAGGGTCGCCAGTTAGTGCTTTCACCGGATGCCCGCGACGGTTCGCTGAAAGTGTTCCAGGATATGGAGTTGTCCCGCTGGGCGCTGAAAAAAGATGAACAGTCGGTTTATCAGATTCAGGCCGACCGCCGCGTGTGGATCCAGGTGGTAAAAGGCACCGTGTCCATCAACGGTAAGAAAGCCGGGCAGAGTGATGCGCTGGCGATCTGGGATGAAACGGCATTGTCCGTTCACGCAGAGGAAGACAGCGAAATTCTGCTGTTTGACCTGCCGCCAGTCTGATCATGGTGAAGTCAAAAGCAAAAGGCGGTGCTCCGGCATCGCCTTTTTTTGCATCATTCATTCGTCATTTGAAGCTGACATTAATACCGATATTGCCCCGGTAACCTTCCTGTTTTCCGTCAAAGCCACGCTGATAATTCACGCTGGTGTAAAACGATGCATTTTTACTCAATGGCGCCGTGATCCCGCCACCTGCTTTCCAGGCGCTTTGCGAGAAATCAGGCGAAATCTCAGTGCTGCCGATGGTGACGGCGGGCGCATCGCTGAGCGTCGATACTGCGTCGATATTCAGGTATGGCGTAATGTTGGGCTGATCTACCTGAGGCTGATGAGAAAGCCGCAAACCGCCGCGTGCCTGTACGCTGTTGTCGACGGTTTTCGCTACCTCGGCAATACCGTCATTGAACCCTCTCATATGCAGATACTGATAAATCACCTGCGCCTGGGGTTCGAGTCTCCAGCTTTGGGTTATTGCAAAGGGAATGCCGCTTTCCGCTGAAAGCGCCACGCCGTAGCCGTCCTGTTTAGCTTCCGTTTCACTCTGGAATTCGGTGTGGTAATCGGTGACTTGCCCGACGAAATCCAGATACGCGCCGCTGTCGGTCTTCACGGTGTAATAGCCGCCAATGCCGTAAGCATCGGTAGCCACATCTCCGGTATCGGTGGATTCACCGACCAGCCCGCGGGCGCTGTCCGAGCTGCTGGTTTTCTGATCCCCCAGCGAAATCATCACCCCGGCATGCACATTATTCCCGCGCGGTGTCTCATCCTGATACAAATCCTTGCCGATCTGGATATAACGAATGTCGCTGTCAAAACTGAAGCGACCTACATCATAATTATCATGCGATCCGCCGACGCGTGCCCATGTGCCATCCTGAGCACGTTTGACGCTATCGCCGGTACGTTCGTGATAAGACCCCATTGAGCTAAAGCCGTACTGCCGGTTAAGGAAGGGCGCGGCAATGTAACCCACGACATCCGTCCGGTAGGCGATCACCGGTTTAGGTGTGGGTGCAGGTTGCGGTGTGGGCTCCGGTGTCGGGTTAGGGGTCGGGTCAGGATCAGGCACTGGTTCCGGCGGCGGCACCGGTTCGAGCCAGGTGCGCAGATACCAGTCTTTCGGCGACGTACTGCCGCCTTTATAGAGATAATAATCGTATGCCCCCGCACTGACTTTTCTCAGCAATTTCAGCGACGATGTGTCATCGCCATCCACCTGCACCAGACGGATCCCGTCGCCTGTCGTCAGCGCACCATTGCCCCCGGCATTGCGCACCAGCACCCCAAAATTGCCGCTGGCGTTACCCTGAACATGCAGTAAATCGGTGGGGGAATTATCGCTGCCCAGTTGCGTGTTGAAATTCAGGGCACCGTTGCCGGAAAGCGTGCTGGCGGTAAGTGTGTGGAATGCCCCCTGCTGCGGTTGGGTGAAGTTCATCAGGCTGTTATCGAGCGATAAATCCCCGAGGACGGAATCGCCAGTCAGATTCCACACCGACTGATTATTCAGCGCCAGTGAATTGAGGTTTTGCACCGAGCCGGTCAGCACGGAGGCATCCAGTGTGACATCGGTTTTCGCCGTCGTCGCATTGATAATATTGCCGATAATCTGGCTTTTGCCGCTGACATTCACCGTACTGATGCCGTTATCGGCAAAGGTCATGGCCGCGTTAATACCGACAATGCGAGCGGCATTTTCGATGATCAGTTGCGCATTACCGTTGTAAATCTTGCTGATGCCGATATTGCCGCTGTTTATGGTCGCGTTATCAATGCGAACGTTTTGCCACTGATCGTCTGTCATGGGGGCGCCGCTCAGTGACAGGCCGACGGAGGCATTGCCCGGTGTGGAAATAAGCAGTTCATTTTCCAGAATCAGGTTGTTAGCGCCGAGGAATGTTATGCCGTTAGTGGACGTCGCCTTCGTGGTAATGGATCCGCCGTTGATCCGTACATTGCTGTCGTTTTCCAGCATCACGCCGTTGCCATATTGCCCGGAGGTGTGGATGTCGACATTTTTCATTTGTAAATTACCGAACGACAACATCACGGCATTGCTCTGATCTTTCTGCGTGATGATGGTTCCGCGATCATAAGTGACATTTGAGAAGCGGTCAGCGGAGCCGTCGATACTTATGCCCTGACGAACCTGAGACAAAAGTGACGTATTGAGTAATGTGGCATCGGCATTGTTGATGGCTATTGCCGAACTGCTGGACATTCCCGAAAGATGATTAACAGTCAGCCCGGTGGCATTCAGCGTGGCGCCATTATTCACCTCAACGGCATTATCCGCGTTATTGGCGTTAATTGTGGCGTTAAGCATATTTGCCGAGGCGTTATCATTAATCACCACGGCGGCATTATTGGAATTTACCGTGGCTTCATTAATATTTAATACGCTGTTCTCATCCTGGACCGTGATGGCATGAGAAATACCGGATAACGTGCTGTTGTGATTAACAACAGAATCCTTTCCGATATTAATTATCCCACCATTTTGAGCGGAAAGGGAGGAGCCAAGCTGGCTGCCGGACGCGTTGAACGTGTTAGCCAGGAGGGTCAGTTCTGCGCCATTTTTCACCATAATGCCATATTTTATCAGCGGGTTATCGGCAACAATGTTTTCGTTATCCTTGGTGGATAAGGTCAGCTTTTGATTGTTCGTCAGCAGCAGTGGCAGAGTGTAATTTGCCGCACTGGCGCTCATGACGGCAATATTGGGCAGGCAACACGCCAGCAGAATACATCGTGTAATTTTACAGGTGTTAAACGCCGGCATCAGGCATTCCTTAAAGATAATAAGCGGTGAATGCCGGACAATGTATTGATTAATTTCCCACCGACAAAATCATTCCATATCAATTTTTAACATCACATAGTGCGTGATATTAATCAGGTCTTATTTTGATTTTTGACGGTTTTAAATATCCTGCTGATGAGTAATTTAATCCCTCCGTGATAATTGTTATCTGGTTTTTCATGTAGCGTGAGTTTCTTACTGCGCGAATGAAAAATGCGCAAAATGTGAAACGTTTCACATTGCCGGACAATCACCGTGAAATTTTATGAACAGGTTCGCACATTTTCCCTGAAGCCATGGAAACCGGTTTCCATAAGGACTCAAATACCCTCAACAGGCTAAAAAGGGCAGAACATTAATCATCTCGGAGTGAAGCAAAATGAAAAGAATCATGCTTTGTTGTTCGGCGGGGATGTCGACCAGTTTGTTGGTGCGCAAGATGAAAGAAGTGGCGGCGGAACGCGGAGAAGAGGTGCAGATTGATGCATTCGGTGCCAGCGAGTTTGATGAAAAATTCCGTGATTATCAGGTGGTACTGCTCGGACCGCAGGTGCGTTACATGCAGGCTGATTTATCTGCCAGAGCGGCAGAATTCAACATTCCGGTCGAAACCATCAACATGATGGATTACGGCATGCAGCGCGGCGATAACGTGCTCGACTTCGCTTACGGCCTGATCGCACAGGAAGGAAGCCGCGTATGAGTGGCCTTTATCAGGCGATGGTTAACGTCATCGAAAAACACATCACGCCCCTGGCGGGCAGCGTTGGCCAGCAGCGGCATGTGATCGCCATCCGCGACGGCTTTATCGCTGCGCTGCCTTTTATGATTATCGGCTCGTTCATGCTGGTCTTTATTTTCCCGCCATTCTCGCCGGACACCACCATGGGATTTGCGCGCGGGTGGCTGGATCTGTCGCTGAAATACCGCGAGCAGCTGATGTTGCCGTGGTATCTGAGCATGGGCGTGATGACGTTTTTTATTTCGGTAGGCATTGGCGCAAGCCTCGGCAAACACTACAAGCTTGATCCGATCATGACCGGTTTACTGGCGTTTATGGCGTTTCTGCTGGTGGCCGCGCCGTATCATGACAAACAAATCTCGACGCAGTATTTCTCCGGCGAAGGCATCTTCACCGCGATCCTGACGGCGATTTATGCCGCCGAAGTGTATGCGCTGCTCAAACGCCGCAATATCACCATCCGCCTGCCGAAAGAAGTGCCGACCGGCGTGGCGCGCTCGTTTGAAATTCTGATCCCGGTGGTGGCGATTGTCGCCACGCTGCACCCGCTGAACCTGTTTATTCAGTCCACCACCGGCATGATAATTCCGGAAGCCATCATGCACTTGCTGGCACCGCTGGTTTCTGCGTCGGATTCCCTGCCAGCGATTTTGATTTCAGTGTTTATCTGTCAGGTACTGTGGTTTGCGGGTATTCATGGCGCGCTGATTGTCACCGGCATCATGAACCCGTTCTGGATGACCAATCTGGCACTCAACCAGACGGCGTTGCAGGCCGGTGCGCCATTGCCACACATTTATCTGCAAGGATTCTGGGATCACTATCTGTTAATTGGCGGCGTGGGGTCGACCTTACCGCTGGCGATTTTATTGCTGTGCAGCAAGGCCGTGCACCTGCGCACCATTGGCCGGATGGGGGTGGTGCCGAGCTTCTTTAACATCAATGAACCGATCCTGTTCGGCACGCCAATTATCATGAATCCGGTATTCTTCCTGCCGTTTACGCTGGTGCCGATGCTGAACGCTATTTTTGCTTACACCGCCACCAAACTCGGCTGGGTTGCACAGGTGGTCTCGCTCACACCCTGGACAACGCCTGCGCCGATTGGTGCGTCATGGGCCGCAAACTGGGCATTCAGCCCGGTAATTATGTGCCTGTTCTGTATGGTGTTATCAGCCGTTATGTACTATCCGTTCCTGAAAGCCTATGAACGTACGTTGCTGAAACAGGAAGCGGAAAAAGCCCTGGCACAGACGGCGGGCAATGCCGTGCCGGCAAACAGCTAAACAGTCAAATAATTCAGTTAAAAACGTAAAGCTAACGGACAGCGAGGATGACGATGAAATACGCATTTCCAAAAGAATTCTGGTGGGGCAGTGCCAGTTCAGCGCCGCAGACGGAAGGTGAAACCCTGAGCCACGGAAAAAGCGCGACGGTGTGGGATCACTGGTATTCACAACAGCCGACACGTTTCCACAACGACGTCGGTCCGCAGGATACCTCGACGTTTTACAAAAACTGGCGCGAAGATATCGCGCTGCTGAAACGGCTGAACCACAACACGTTTCGCACGTCGATTTCCTGGGCGCGTTTGATCCCCAACGGGCGTGGTGAAGTGAATCAGGAAGCGGTCACGTTTTATAACCAGGTGATCGACGAAATGCTGGCGCAGGGCGTGCAGCCGTTTATCAATCTGTTCCACTTTGATATGCCGATGGCGATGCAGGAAATCGGCGGCTGGGAAAACCGCAACGTCGTGCAGGCTTACGCAAAATACGCCGATACCTGTTTCGAGCTGTTCGGTGACCGCGTGAAGCATTGGTTTACGTTCAACGAACCGGTGGTGCCGGTGGAAGGCGGTTATTTGTATGATTTCCATTACCCGAACGTGGTGGATTTCAAACGGGCTGCCACCGTGGCGTATCACACTATGCTGGCCCATTCGCTGGCGGTGAAGGCCTATCGCGCCCGCAATTCTGGCGGTGAAATCGGCATTATTCTTAACCTTACGCCGTCTTATCCACGGTCACAGAATCCGGCTGACCTGAAAGCCGCTAACATTGCAGACCTGATGTTTAACCGCAGCTTCCTCGATCCGGCGCTGCGTGGTGAATATCCGCAGGAACTGGTGGAATTGCTGAAAAAATACGATCAGCTTCCGGCCTGCCAGCAGGGCGATAAAGCACTGCTGCAACAGGGTGTGGTGGATTTACTCGGCATTAACTATTACCAGCCGCGCCGTATTCAGTGTCGCGACAGTATGGTTAATCCGGAAAGTCCGTTTATGCCGGAATGGTTCTTCGATAACTATGTCATGCCGGGACGTAAAATGAACCCGCACCGTGGCTGGGAAATCTACGAGCAGGGCATTTACGATATTCTGACCAATCTGCGTGAAAACTACGGCAATCCGCGCTGTTTCATTTCCGAAAACGGCATGGGTGTGGAAAATGAACTGCGCTTTGAACAGGCGGGGCGGATTGATGATGATTACCGTATCGAGTTTGTCAGCGGGCACCTGAAATGGCTGCACCGCGCCTTGCAGGAAGGCAGTGGTTGTCTGGGTTATCACATGTGGACATTTATTGATTGCTGGTCATGGATGAATGCCTATAAAAACCGGTATGGTTTCATCCAGCTGGATCTGGAAACGCAGAAGCGTACGGTGAAGAAAAGCGGCGAATGGTTCGCGGCGGTGTCTAAAAATAACGGTTTCGACTAACACAAGGAAAGACATGGCAAACATTAACGACGTTTCGCGGCTGGCGAAGGTGTCGAAAGCGACGGTGTCCCGTGTCCTGAGTGGCAGCCGCGGTGTCAAAGAAGAAAGCCGCCTGGCTGTGATGCAGGCGGTGGAAACACTGCAATATAAACCGAGCGTGATTGCGCAGTCGCTGTCCACGCAGTCTACCGGTTGTATCGGCGTGATTTGTGCGACCGAAAACATCAATCAGTCCACCGGTTATCTCCACGCGCTGGAAAAAGAGTTGCGGCTGAATCAGAAGTATCTGCTGCTGCGCTTTGCCACCGACGCAGCGAGCCTGACGCATTCCGTAGCTGAAATTGGCCGTGGTCTGTGCGATGCGATGATTGTGATCGGTGCGCGTTTTCCGCTGCCGGCATTGCCGGAAAACGTGATCACCATTGATTGTCTGGATGCGGATTCAGCACGCAGCATTCACTTTGACCGCAGCTTTGCCGCCGAAACTGCCTGCCAGTATGTGCTCAAACAAGGGCGCCGGCAGATTGCCCTGATCAACGCGGAAAACAGCGAAACCGCCGGACAAATCTTGCAGGGATATCATCTGGCACTGGAGAAGTTCCTGCTGCCTTACGACCGGCGGCTGGAGCACAGCGGCGCAGATGCGCTGACGAAACTGCTGGCACAGAACGTGCCGTTCAATGCGCTGCTGGTGCCGGACGATGCCACCGCGCAGGATGCACTCCGTCAGCTCGCCCGGCACGGGCGCGCCGTGCCTGAAAATGTGATGGTGTTCAGTCTCGACAGTACGCTGCCACCGGGCGTTTCTGTTGTTCCGGCGATTGCCTATCCGCTGGAAACCCTGGCACAACGCGCGATGGCGCTGCTGACCGGCCAGCTCTCAGCGAACCTCAGCGCACCGGTTCGCGGGCAGCTTTCCCTGCCTTCCTGATAAACCTCTCATGTCGCGCAGCAACGGATATCCGCCTGCGCGATTGTTTGCTAACATCAAGCTCTGATCCCTTAACCTTTTCAGCGGCCCATCTCTTTGATGAATATGAAGAAAAAAAGACCCGTACTCCAGGATGTTGCCGATAAGGTGGGCGTCACCAAAATGACGGTCAGCCGTTATTTGCGTAACCCTGAACAGGTTTCCGGCGCGTTGCAGGAAAAAATCTCTGCGGCGCTCGACGAGCTGGGCTACATCCCCAACCGCGCACCGGACATTCTTTCTAACGCTAAAAGCCGCGCCATCGGTGTGCTGCTGCCGTCGCTGACCAACCAGGTGTTTGCGGAAGTGCTGCGCGGCATCGAAAGCGTGACTGATATCCACGGTTATCAGACCATGCTGGCGCACTACGGCTACAGCCAGGAGCGCGAAGAACAGCGTCTGACTTCACTGCTTTCTTACAATATCGACGGACTGATTTTGTCCGAACGCCATCACACCGCGCGTACGCTGAAGATGATTGAAGTGGCCGGTATTCCGGTGGTGGAGATGATGGACTGTGTGTCGCCGTGTGTGGATCTGGCGGTCGGCTTCAACAACTTCGAAGCCGCGCGGCAGATGACGCAACAAATTATCGCGCGCGGCCATCGTCATGTGGTGTATTTCGGCGCTCGTCAGGATGAGCGAACCATTATCAAACAGCAGGGTTATGAACAGGCGATGCGTGAATCCGGTCTGGAGCCTTACAGTGTGATGACCAGCCGTTCTTCCAGTTACAGTGGCGGCGCGGAATTACTGCGTCAGGCGCAAAAAGACTGGCCACAAATCGACAGTATTTTCTGTACCAACGATGACCTCGCGGCGGGCGCATTTTTTGAATGTCAGCGTCAGGGTCTGAAAATCCCTTCACAAATGGCGATTGCCGGTTTTCATGGGCACAACATGGGGCAGGCGATGGAGCCACCACTCGCCAGCGTGCTGACACCGCGCGAAAGAATGGGGCAAATCTCCGCCGAACGCCTGCTGGCGAGACTTCGCGGCGAAGAAGTGGTGCCGAGAATGGTGGATGTCGGGTTTACGATATCTGCGGGTGGAAGTATTTGATTTCTTTGCTCCTTCCCCTCTCACGAGGGGAAGGCCGGGATGGGGTGTTGGTTTTGCGGATGACAGCTCAGCCATTAAAACCCCCTCCCCACCTCCCCCTTCGCTGGGGGAGGCGAAAGTCTTACTTCTGAATTGTTTTGAGGGCTGCAACGCAGCGATCTACCACACCTTCAAACTTGTGATCGATATTCACGCGCAACACATCCGGTTCGTCTTCGCCCGGTTCTTCGAGCGCATCGAACTGGCTGCGCAGTAAATCGGTCGGCATGAAATGTCCGGCACGCGCTTTAAGGCGCTCGGCGATCACTTCAAAACTGCCTTTCATGTAGATGAACACCATGCCTTCGTTGTCTTTACGCAGGGCGTCACGGTAGCGACGCTTCAGTGCAGAACAGACAATGATGCCGGTTTCATTTTTATGGCGCAGGCTGTAAGCCGCGTCGTTGAGACGCAATAACCACGGCGCGCGGTCATCGTCGTTCAGTGGCGTGCCGCTGGCCATCTTTTGAATATTGGCGCGGGGATGAAGATCATCGCCGTCGATAAATTTCGCGTTAATTTCACGGGCCAGTGCCGCGCCGACGGTGGATTTACCGCTGCCTGACACGCCCATCAGAATGATGCTTTGTCCTGCCATAAGTATGATCTCTATCCCAAAATGAACATTTTGACTGCGTAGTGAGTCCTAATATTACCATGTTACCGGTATCATGATACCGGTAACAAATGGAGATGTGACTAATATCACAAAGGAATGCACTGCTGTTTTAGCGGTCGCGGTCTGTACCCGTAGCACTGTTAATTCCTACAACATCTTGAAAATTAAAAACAATGCTTCACCCGGTTTTTAGTCATACCCGGGTGACTGCGTGAGGGGAAGAATATGCCATTAGTTATTGTAGCGGTGGGTGTCGCACTGCTGTTGTTACTTATGATCCGATTTAAGCTTAATGGCTTCATTGCACTGATTCTTGTCGCGCTGGCGGTGGGGATTATGCAGGGAATGCCGGTCGATAAAGTTATCACCTCGATCAAAAACGGGGTGGGTGGGACACTTGGCAGTCTTGCGCTGATCATGGGCTTCGGTGCCATGCTCGGTAAAATGCTGGCGGATTGCGGTGGCGCACAACGTATCGCGACCACCCTTATCGAAAAGTTTGGCCGTGAGCACATTCAGTGGGCGATCGTGCTGACAGGTTTCATCGTCGGGTTTGCCCTGTTCTATGAAGTCGGTTTCGTGCTGATGTTGCCACTGGTCTTCACTGTGGCCGCGGCGGCGCGTTTACCATTGCTGTATGTCGGGGTTCCGATGGCGGCTGCGTTATCCGTTACACACGGGTTCCTGCCTCCGCACCCTGGTCCGACGGCGATTGCGACGATTTTCCATGCGGATATGGGTAAAACACTGCTGTTTGGTTCACTGCTGGCGGTGCCGACGGTGATTCTGGCAGGGCCGGTGTATGCGCGCTTCCTGAAAGGTATCGACAAACCGGTGCCGGAAGGTCTGTTTAACCCGAAAACCTTCACGGAAGAAGAGATGCCGGGCTTTGGCGTCAGCGTCGCGACTTCACTGGTGCCGGTTATTCTGATGGCATTCCGCGCACTTTGCGAAATGATCCTGCCGAAAGGGCATCCGGTGCTGGCGTATGCTGAATTCTTCGGCGACCCGGTGATGGCAACGCTGATTGCGGTGCTGATCGCTATCTTCACTTTCGGTCTGAACCGTGGCCGTAAGATGGAAGATGTGATGGCAACTGTGACCGATTCCATCAAAATCATCGCGATGATGTTGTTAATCATCGGCGGTGGCGGTGCGTTTAAACAGGTGCTGGTGGACAGCGGTATTGAAAAATACATTGCAGCTCTGATGGACGGCAGCACGCTCTCGCCAATCCTGCTGGCCTGGTCCATTGCGGCGGTTCTGCGTATCGCATTGGGGTCTGCTACCGTGGCAGCGATTACTGCGGGCGGTATTGCCGCGCCACTGATCGCCACCACGGGCGTCAGCCCTGAACTGATGGTGATCGCCGTGGGTTCCGGCAGCGTGATTTTCTCGCACGTCAACGATCCGGGCTTCTGGTTGTTCAAGGAATATTTCAACCTGAGCATTGTCGAAACCTTCAAATCCTGGTCTGTGCTGGAAACCATCATTTCCCTGTGCGGTCTGGCGGGATGTCTGCTGTTGTCGATGGTCGTCTGACGACAAATTGTTAGCATATAAAAGGCGAGCCGCGTGGCTCGCCTTTTTCGTTTCTGACGAGAAAAACCTCGCGTTGAACTCTTACCCCGTGAGAGTATTATTCAGCCATCTTGAGTCATGGAATGAGTCATATGGAATATCTGGAGTTTATCGAAACCCCGACCTTTAGCCGCAAATGCAAAGAGCTGCTGACTGAGGAGGAATATCGCCAGTTTCAGGAATACCTCACCCATTATCCCGACGCAGGGGCTTTGATTGTCGGCACCGGTGGATGCAGAAAAATCCGCTGGGGTCATCAAAGGCGTGGAAAAAGTGCGGGTGTGCGGGCGATTTATTATTACCTGTGCGCTGACGGTCAGATTTTCATGCTGCTGGTTTATCCGAAGAGTGAGAAAGATTCACTGACGGAAAGCGAAAAATTGATTTTGAAAAACATTGTACGAAGTCTGTCGTGACACAGGAGATAGACCATGACGAAAGAATTCTTTGAAGAATTGCGACAATCCGCTGAAGAGATGGTCGCTATCCATAAAGGCGAAATGACACCTGCGCATATCACGCGTGTTGCCATGCCCGAAGTAAAACAAATCCGTACAAAGGCGGGAATTAAGCAGGATGAATTTGCCCGACTGCTCGGTGTATCTCCTTCGCTGGTGCAGGCGTGGGAACAACAAAAGCGTTTGCCGAATGGCGCTGCGCTGAAATTATTGAAAATGCTCGAACTGAATCCGCAAATTATCCAGACGCTTAAAACGATTTAAAACAGATGTAAAAAAGGCGAGACGCGTGGCTCGCCTTTTTCGTTTTTTCTGCCGCTAAATCTTCAGATACGCCCTGATCCCATCAAGGAACATCTGTGTCGAGAGCATCACCAGAATCAGGCCCATCAGGCGTTCGAGGGCGCTGACGCCTTTGTCGCCGAGCAGGCGCAGGAACAGGTTCGACAGCAGAAGGATCGCCATCGACATGCCCCAGGCGATAAACAGCGCCAGCGTGAGATGACTCATCTGATTCGGATACTGGTGCGAAAGCAGCATCAGCGTGGCGAGAATCGACGGGCCAGCAACCAGCGGGATGGCCATCGGTACGAGGAAGGGTTCTTCACCGGCTGGCAGGCCGCTGCTGCTTTTCTCTTCTGACGGGAAAATCATTTTGATGGCAATCAGGAACAGAATAATACCGCCGGAAATCGACACGGTTTCGGTACGTAAATTCAGGAACGACAGGATTTTTTCCCCGGCGAACAGGAAGATCAGCATCAGGATCAGTGCGATCAGCATTTCGCGGATTAACACGACCCGGCGACGTTTCGGGTCGAGATGTTTTAAAACCGACATAAAAATCGGTAAGTTGCCCAGCGGATCCATAATTAAAAACAGCAAAATGGTTGCTGAAATCATTTCGGTCATGACTACCTCAGAAAAAATGCCTGTTATAAGTTGCGCTGCTATTAAAAGCTGCACTATTGATTAAATTCACTTGCCACTTCTACTACATTTTGTAAGGTGGTAGACCAGCGCGTTAACGGGGCACAGTGCATCAAAACAGGCACTAACTTAGTGCAAACGCGCGTTCAAGCCGTTTTAAGCAGTTATCACCCTCAGGGCAGGACAGATATTATGAAAAATGTAGGTTTCGTTGGCTGGCGCGGGATGGTCGGTTCTGTACTCATGCAACGCATGATTGAAGAACGCGATTTCGACGCTATCCGTCCGGTATTCTTCTCCACCTCTCAGCACGGTCAGGCCGCGCCTTCTTTCACGGGTCAGTCCGGAACCTTGCAGGATGCCTATGATCTGGACGCTCTGAGCGCGCTGGACATTATCATCACCTGTCAGGGCGGCGATTATACCAATGAAATCTATCCTAAGCTGCGTGAAATCGGTTGGTCTGGCTACTGGATTGACGCAGCATCCTCTCTGAGAATGGAAGATGACGCGATAATCATCCTTGACCCGGTGAACAGCGCAGTGATCCATCAGGGCATCGACAAAGGCATTAAAACCTTTGTGGGCGGTAACTGCACCGTCAGCCTGATGCTGATGTCGCTCGGCGGCCTGTTTGCGAATGACCTGATCGAGTGGGCGTCTGTTGCCACGTACCAGGCAGCTTCCGGCGGCGGCGCGCGTCACATGCGTGAACTGCTGACCCAGATGGGTATGCTGCATAGCAGCGTGGCAAAAGAGCTGGAAAACCCGGCGTCCGCCATTCTGGACATCGAACGTAAAGTGACCGCGCTGACCCGCAGCGGTACGTTGCCAACCGATAACTTCGGTGTTCCGCTGGCGGGCGGTCTGATCCCGTGGATCGACAAACAGCTCGATAACGGCCAGACCAAAGAAGAATGGAAAGGTCAGGCGGAAACCAACAAAATTCTCGGCACTTCCAGCATTATTCCGGTGGATGGCCTGTGTGTTCGTATCGGCGCGCTGCGTTGTCACAGCCAGGCTTTCACGCTGAAATTGAAACAAGACGTGTCAATTCCGGAAATCGAACAGATGCTGGCTTCGCATAATGACTGGGTTCGCGTGATCCCAAATGACCGCGAACTGTCGATGCGTGAACTGACGCCAGCGGCTGTCACCGGCACCATGAACACACCGGTCGGCCGTCTGCGTAAACTGAATATGGGCCCGCAATATCTGTCTGCATTCACCGTGGGTGATCAGCTGCTGTGGGGCGCGGCAGAGCCTTTACGCCGCATGCTGCGTATTCTTCTCTAACGCGATGCAATATTGAAAACTGCCCTGTTTTCTTTGTAAAGATTTCCCCGCGGGACACCAGCACGGTGTCCCGTTTTTGATTCTGTCATCAATCACTTCACCGTTTATCCGCCTTTTTCCAGCGCAACTCTCTGTATTTCATTTTGCGAAAAATTCATCGGTTTCTTCCCGCTGATTTTTCGAACCTTTGTCTATGCTTAGTAGAAGAGCTATGCCTCTTTGAGAAGCTGAAATAAGCACTTATTTGGAAATTGTGAGCGTAAGCGTCATCGCGCACTTTTTGGCAAAACCGAAACACAGCCGGATCACAAAGCGGCGATAAAAAGGGGAGCACACTGGGATCACGTTTCGTATTGAATACCTGAATGATTTTATTGGATTTATTGATTTAATTAATCATAGGACGAAATACATGTCTGTACTTCCCGATCAGCACGTCATTAACCAAATTATATCTGGCCACTACGCTGATCCTTTTTCTCTTTTGGGTATGCATTCTGTGGCCGCCGGGCTGGAAGTGCGTGCCCTGTTGCCGGATGCGGATCAGGTCTGGGTTATTGATGTAGAAAAAGGTAAACAGGTGGCGGAACTGCGTCGTTACGATGATCGCGGTTTCTTTGTCGGCCTGATCCCGCGGCGTAAAAATGCCTTTCGTTACAAGCTGGAAGTCCGCTGGGGCGAGAATCTGCATGTGATTGACGATCCGTACCGGTTCGGCACATTGTTGCAGGAACTGGATATCTGGTTGCTGGCAGAAGGCACGCACCTGCGGCCATACGAAAAACTCGGCGCACATCTGCAAACGCTGGATGACGTCGAGGGTGTCAGTTTTGCCGTCTGGGCACCGAACGCCACGCGGGTTTCCGTCGTGGGTGAATTCAACTTCTGGGACGGCCGCCGACACCCGATGCGCCAGCGCCGTGAAAATGGTATCTGGGAACTCTTCATTCCCGCCGTCCGCGAAGGTCAACTGTATAAATTCGAAATTATCGACTGCCGCGGGCATGTCAGCCTGCGCGCCGACCCTTATGCTTTTGAGGCGCAGATGCGTCCGGATACTGCCTCGTGCGTGCGTAAATTACCGGATGTTGTGCCGCATTCAGAAAGCCGAAAGAAAGCCAATGCGCTGAATCAGCCGGTTTCCGTGTATGAAGTGCACCTGGGTTCCTGGCGTCGTCATACCGATGATAATTTCTGGCTCAGCTATGGTGAACTGGCCGAGCAATTAGTCTCGTATGCCAAATGGATGGGTTTTACGCACATCGAACTGATGCCGGTCAACGAACATCCGTTCGACGGTAGCTGGGGTTATCAGCCGCTTGGCATGTATGCGCCGACCCGTCGTTTTGGCACGCCGATGGAATTCAAAGCCTTTGTTGATGCCGCGCATAACGCCGGGCTGAACGTCATTCTCGACTGGGTGCCGGGGCATTTTCCGAGCGACACCTATGGTTTAGCGCAGTTTGACGGCACCGCGCTGTACGAATATGCCGATCCACGTGAAGGTTATCATCAGGACTGGAACACGCTGATTTATAACTATGGCCGCCATGAAGTGCGTAACTATCTGGCAGGCAATGGTTTTTACTGGATTGAACGGTTTGGCATTGACGGCCTGCGTGTCGATGCCGTGGCTTCCATGATTTACCGCGATTACAGCCGTAAAGCCGGGGAGTGGATCCCGAATTATTACGGTGGCCGCGAAAACCTCGAAGCCATTTCCTTCCTGAAATACACCAACCAGACCATTGGTCGTGAACTCGGCGGTGCGGTGACGCTGGCGGAAGAATCGACCGATTATCCTGGCGTCACCATGCCGCCGGATGCTAACGGGCTGGGTTTCCATTACAAGTGGAATATGGGCTGGATGCACGATTCCCTGACCTATATGCAGCTTGATCCGGTTCACCGCAAATATCATCACAACCTCATGACATTCGGCGTGCTTTACGCTTACAGCGAGAACTTCATATTGCCGCTGTCCCACGATGAAGTGGTACACGGTAAAAAATCTTTACTGGATAAAATGCCCGGCGATGTGTGGCAGAAGTTCGCCAACCTGCGCGCTTACTACGGCTTTATGTGGGCACATCCGGGCAAGAAATTGCTGTTTATGGGCAATGAATTTGCGCAGGGGCGTGAGTGGAATTTTGACGCCAGCCTCGACTGGCATCTGCTTGACGATCCAAGCGGCTGGCACAGCGGCGTACAACATCTGGTTCGCGACCTGAACCAGACCTATCAGGCCAATGCGCCGTTGTATGAGCTCGATTACAACCCGCGCGGTTTCGAATGGCTGGTGGTCGACGATCACGAAAACTCGATTTTCGCCTTTGCCCGCCGTGACGAAAATGGCGGTGAAGTGATCGTCATCAGTAACTTTACGCCGGTTCCGCGTGAGCATTATCGCATAGGCATCAGTCAGCCTGGGCGTTATCACGAAATCCTCAATACCGATTCGCATTTCTACCGTGGCAGTAATGTCGGCAACGGTTGCGATATTTACAGTGAAAATATTGGCCATCATCAGCGTGACCATTCGATCAGCGTGACTATTCCGCCGCTGGCGACGGTTTATTTGCGAAGGGAGGCGTAATGAAACAGCTCGCGACCGGTCAGCCCGCGCCTTTTGGTGCGCATCTCAGAGATAACGGCGTCAATTTTTGCCTGTACTCTGCACATGCGGAAAAAGTGGAACTCTGTCTTTTTGATGAGACCGGCAGCGAGCAACATTTGCCTTTGACCGGGCGCACCGGCCATCTCTGGCATGGATTTGTGCCGGGGCTGAAAGCCGGACAACGCTACGGCTACCGGGTTTACGGACCGTTCGACCCGAAAAAGGGTCACCGGTTTAACCCGAAGAAAGTGCTGATCGACCCAAGCGCACGTGCGATTGACGGCGTACTGCTCGACAACGCACGGTTCACCGGCGGCACCGATGCGCCCGACGATAAAGACAGCGCCGTGGTTGCGCCGAAATCAGTGGTGGTCGCCGGAAATTTCGACTGGGGTGATGATCAACCGCCCGCGAAACCCTGGGGTGAAACGGTGATTTACGAGGCGCATGTGCGCGGCCTCACCCGCCAGCATCCCCATATTCCGGCAGCCCTTCGCGGCACCTATGCCGGGCTGGCACATCCGGTGATGCTTGAATATTTGCAGCATCTGGGCGTCACCGCGATAGAACTTTTGCCGGTGCAGCATCATGCCGACGAACCACGCCTGCAACACCTTGGGCTGAGTAATTACTGGGGCTACAACGTGCTGGCACCGTGCGCGGTTGAACCGCGTTACGCCAGCGGGCTGGGCGGTGTATCGGCGCTGAATGAATTTAAATCGGCGGTTAAAGCGCTGCATCAGGCGGGTATTGAAGTGATCCTCGATGTGGTGTTCAACCACAGCGCTGAGCTGGATATCGACGGGCCGTTTATTTCGTTTCGTGGCATTGATAACGCCAGCGGGTACTGGCTTAACGACGACGGTTCCGACAACAACATGACCGGCTGCGGCAACACGATACGGCTGATGGACGAGGACATGATCGCCTGGACCCTCGATTGCCTGCATTACTGGGTACGTGAATGTCATGTTGATGGCTTCCGTTTTGATTTAGCGACAGTTCTCGGCAGAACGCCGGAGTTCACCGCACAATCGCCGTTGTTCCTGGCCATTAAACACGATGACATCCTCTCGAAAATCAAACTGATTGCCGAGCCGTGGGATATCGGGGCCGGGGGCTATCAGCTCGGAAATTTCCCGGCACCCTTTGCCGAATGGAGTGATGTGTGGCGCGACGATATGCGCCAGTTCTGGCTGCATGGCGATCTTTCTCTGGGGCAGTTTGCCGGGCGTTTTGCCGCCTCCGCCGACAAGTTCAACCCCGCGCAGCGTGAGCCTTACGCCAGCATCAACATGCTGACGGCGCACGACGGCTTCACGTTGCGCGATCTCGTCAGTTTTAACCAGAAACATAACCAGGCCAACGGTGAAGAAAATCGCGACGGCCATAACGAAAATTTCAGCCAAAACCACGGTGAAGAAGGGCTTGAGGCGTCTGAAGGCGTATTACAGCAGCGCCGTCTCAGCCAGCGTGCCTTGCTGGCAACGCTGTTTCTGTCACAGGGCACGCCGATGTTGCTGGCCGGTGATGAACTCGGCAACAGCCAGTCGGGCAACAACAATGCCTATTGTCAGGACAATCCGCTGACCTGGCTCGACTGGGAAAATGCCGATGAAAGCCTGACGGCCTACACCGCTGCGCTGATTGCGTTGCGCCGGAAAATTCCGGCACTGACGCAAAACCGCTGGTGGCAGGAAGGCAGCGAAGACGTGCAATGGCTGAATCAACAGGGGCAACCGATGAGCCCCGGCGACTGGGAGCAGGGGCCGCAGCAGTGGCTGCAAATCTGCCTGTCACAGCGCTGGTTGGTTATCGTTAATGCCTCGCTGCACGAGGTGGATTTGCACCTGCCGCCGGGAAACTGGCAGCCAGTGGCACCGTTCAACAGCGTGCTTTTTGATGAGGAACCCCGGCGTGTCATGGAAGGCTCGCAATGGCGGGCAGCAGCAAAAACCCTCTGTGTCCTACAAGATTTCACTTCACAGAGCCGGTCATTATAAAAACAAAGGAGTCAGATATGGCGACATTAGATAACCGGGACCCGGTCATGCTGGCAAGGCAGTTGCCGCTGAAATCCGTGGCATTAATCCTTGCCGGGGGCCGTGGTTCAAGACTGAAAGATTTAACCGCAACCCGGGCAAAACCCGCCGTTCACTTTGGCGGAAAATTCCGCATCATTGATTTCGCCCTGTCAAATTGCCTGAACTCCGGCATTCGTCGCATCGGCGTGATTACACAATATCAGTCACACACGCTGGTTCAGCATATTCAGCGCGGCTGGTCTTTCCTTAACGAAGAAATGAACGAATTCGTCGATTTACTTCCGGCGCAGCAACGCCACAGCACCGAGCACTGGTACAAAGGTACCGCCGATGCGGTTTATCAGAATCTGGATATCATCCGCCGCTATAACGCCGAGTTTGTGGTGATCCTGGCGGGTGATCATATCTACAAGATGGACTACTCGCGGATGCTGATCGACCACGTGCAGAAGGGCGGTGAATGTACCGTCGCCTGCCTGGAAGTGCCGCGCACCGAGGCCAGTGAATTCGGTGTTATCGGCGTCACTGAGGATTATCACATCACCAGTTTTGTCGAAAAACCCAAAGACCCGCCGCCGATGCCCGGCAATCCCGACATGGCGCTGGCGAGCATGGGCATCTACATTTTTAATGCAGACTATCTGTTTCGCATGCTCGAAGAAGACATGGCGAGTGAAGAGTCGAGCCATGATTTCGGCAAAGACCTGATCCCGAAACTGACCCGTCAGGGCGTCGCCCGCGCGCATCCGTTTGGTCTTTCCTGCGTCACGCAAAACGATGAAGCGCCGCCGTACTGGCGTGATGTCGGCACGCTCGATGCCTACTGGCGCGCTAATCTGGATCTGGCGTCAGTCACGCCGGAGCTGGATATGTACGACCGCGACTGGCCGATCCGTACCCACATGGAGCCGCTGCCGCCCGCCAAATTTGTACAGGATCGCTCAGGCAGCCACGGCATGACCATGAATTCGCTGGTGGCCGGTGGCGTGATTGTTTCCGGTTCGGTGGTGGTGCATTCCGTGCTGTTCCCGCGGGTACGTGTCAACTCTTTCTGCAATATCGATTCGGCCATCATCCTGCCGGATGTGAATGTGGGGCGTTCATGCCGTTTACGCAAATGCGTCATTGACCGCGCTTGTCAGATCCCTGAAGGCATGGTGATTGGTGAGAATGCCGATGAAGACAGCCGCCGTTTCTACCGTTCGGAAGGTGGCGTGGTGCTGGTGACCCGCGCAATGCTGGCGAAACTATAAACAGACGATAGAAGTACGACTTTTCGTCATCCCGGTGAACGCCGGGATGACCGGGATAATCAGGAGCGCGAATGCAGGTTTTACATGTTTGTTCTGAGCTGTTTCCGCTGTTAAAAACGGGCGGCCTTGCGGATGTCGCCGGTGCATTACCCGCCGCTCAGATTGCGGAAGGCGCGGATGTCCGCGTGCTCATTCCGGCTTTCCCTGACGTCAAAAAAGGACTGGGGGAAACACAGGTGATTGGCACGCTGGCAACTTTTGCCGGGCATGTCACCCTTTCACTGGGTTACTTTGATGGCGTGGGTATTTATCTGATTGATGTGCCGGGATTGTATGACCGTCCCGGTAGCCCGTATCACGATCAATCGTCGTTTGCCTATCCGGATAACCATCTGCGCTTTGCGTTGCTGAGCTGGATGGCCTGCGAACTGGCATTGAATTTCGATCCACACTGGCAACCCGATATCGTCCACTCTCATGACTGGCACGCCGGTCTATGTTCCGCGTATATCCGCGCCCGTAATGCGCCGGTGCGGACGGTTTTCACCGTACATAATCTGGCGTTTCAGGGATTGTTTGGCGCGCATCATCTCGATGAGCTGTATATCCCGCGCGAGTTCTTTCAGATGCACGGGCTGGAATTCTACGGCCAGATATCTTTCCTGAAAGCCGGTCTGTTCTATTCCGACCACGTGACCACCGTCAGCCCAACGTACGCGAAAGAAATCACCCGTCCGGAATTTGGCTATGGCATGGAATCGCTGCTGCTGGAACGTGAAATGCAAGGGCGGCTGACGGGGATCCTTAACGGCGTCGATGACGCTATCTGGCAGCCGCGTGATGACGTGCTGCTGTCAGCGCGTTACGACGCGGAGGATTTACGCTCGAAAGCGGTCAATAAAGCCTATCTGCAACGGGCGATGGGGCTGGATGTGGATGATTCGCGGCTGGTATTTGCTGTCGTCAGTCGCCTGACCAGCCAGAAAGGGCTGGATCTGGTGCTGGAAGCCTTGCCGGATTTACTCGAACGCGGCGGTCAGCTGGCGCTGCTGGGCGCGGGTGACGCGGTGCTGCAACAGGCATTTCTGGCAGCCGCGGCGGACAACCCTGGCCAGGTCGGCGTGCAGCTCGGCTATCACGAAGCGTTTTCCCATCGCATTATCGGCGGGGCGGATGTCATTATGGTGCCGAGCCGTTTTGAACCTTGCGGATTAACCCAATTATATGGCCTCAAATACGGTACGTTGCCGCTGGTGCGCCGCACCGGCGGGCTGGCCGACACGGTGGTCGATTGTGCACTGGAAAATCTGGCCGACGGAACAGCCAGTGGTTTTGTCTTTGAAGAAGCAACGGGGAAATCGCTGGGAAATGCGATCCGCCGGGCATTTGTTTTGTGGAGCCGACCGAAACACTGGCGACACGTCCAACAACACGCCATGGGTATTGATTTTGGCTGGAAGGTGGCTGCGCAGGAATATATCACCCTGTATAACCGCCTGCTGTCCTGACCCTGAACGTAGCTAACTTGATCGGGAATGTAACGCTATGACTTCACCGTTTAATTACAACTCACCGACAGTCAGTGTCGAAGCGCTTAAGCATTCTATTGCCTATAAACTGATGTTTATCATCGGCAAAGATCCGTCTATTGCGACACAACACGACTGGCTGAACGCCACATTGTTTGCGGTGCGCGATCGCATGGTGGAACGCTGGTTGCGTTCTAACCGGGCGCAAACCTCACAGGACGTCCGGCAGGTTTATTACCTGTCGATGGAGTTTCTGATTGGACGGACGCTTTCCAATGCGTTGCTGGCGATGGGTATTTACGACGACCTGAAAAGCGCGCTTGATGAAATGGGCTTTGATCTCGAAGAACTGATCGGTGAAGAAAATGACCCTGGTTTAGGCAACGGCGGTCTCGGACGACTGGCGGCCTGTTTCCTTGATTCGCTGGCGACGCTGGCGCTGCCGGGGCGCGGTTACGGCATCCGGTATGAATACGGTATGTTTGCGCAAAGCATCATCAACGGTGAGCAAAAAGAAGCGCCGGATTACTGGCTGGAATACGGTAACCCGTGGGAATTCCAGCGTTACAATACCCGTTATAAAGTGCGTTTCGGCGGACGGGTGCAACATGAAGGCATCAAAACCCGCTGGCTGGAAACCGAGGAGGTCATCGCCTGCGCCTATGATCAGGTCATTCCCGGCTACGACACCGACGCGACCAACACGCTGCGCTTGTGGGGCGCGCAGGCCAGTAACGAAATCAATCTGGGGAAATTTAATCAGGGCGATTACTTCGCGGCGGTGGAAGATAAAAACCATTCTGAGAACGTGTCCCGCGTGTTGTATCCCGATGACTCAACTTATTCTGGCCGCGAGCTGCGGTTGCGTCAGGAATATTTTCTGGTGTCGGCGACCGTGCAGGATATTCTCAACCGGCATTACACCACGCACCATACTTACGACAATCTGGCCGATAAAATCGCCATCCACCTCAACGACACGCACCCGGTATTGTCCATCCCTGAGCTGATGCGCCTGTTAATCGACGAGCATAAATTCGAGTGGCAAGCCGCGTGGCAAACCGTGTGCAGCGTGTTCTCTTACACCAACCACACGCTGATGAGCGAAGCGCTGGAAACCTGGCCGGTAGACATGATCGGCAAAATCCTGCCGCGTCATCTGGAGATTATTTTCCAGATTAACGATCACTTCCTCAAAGAAGTGGCGGAAAAGATCCCCAACGATAATGGCCTGCTGTCGCGTGTCTCGATCATCGATGAAGGCAATGGCCGCAAAGTGCGGATGGCGTGGCTTGCGGTCATCGCCAGCCACAAAGTTAACGGTGTGTCTGAGCTGCATTCCGAGCTGATGGTGCAGTCGTTGTTTGCTGATTTTGCCCGTATTTATCCGGACCGTTTCTGTAATAAAACCAACGGCGTGACGCCGCGCCGCTGGCTGGCACTGGCCAACAAACCGCTGTCAGCGGTAATTGACGATGCCATCGGCCAGACCTGGCGTTCTGATCTCAGCCAGCTGGCGGAACTGAAACAGAATCTGGATTACCTGAGCTTCCTGCAGGCAATCCGCAAGGCCAAGCTGGACAACAAAAAGCGGCTGGCGCTGTATATCGCCCAGAAGCTGAATATTGTGGTGGATCCGAAAAGCCTGTTCGACGTGCAGATTAAGCGTATCCACGAATATAAACGTCAGCTAATGAATGTGCTGCACGTCATCACCCGTTATAACCGCATTCTCGAAGAGCCAGATGCCGAATGGGTGCCACGCACAGTGATTTTCGCCGGTAAAGCGGCCTCGGCGTATTATGCGGCGAAGCAGATCATCCGGCTGATCAACGATGTGGCGGCGGTGATCAACAACGATCCGCGTATTGGCAACAAGCTGAAGATCGTTTTCATTCCGAACTACAGTGTCAGCCTGGCGCAACTGATCATTCCGGCGGCGGATCTTTCCGAGCAAATCTCTCTGGCGGGTACCGAAGCCTCCGGCACCAGTAACATGAAATTTGCTCTCAATGGCGCGCTGACTATCGGGACGCTTGACGGTGCCAACGTTGAAATGCTCGAACACGTGGGCGAGGAGAATATCTTTATCTTTGGCAATACCACGCCGCAGGTCGAGGAATTACGCCGCAAAGGCTACAACCCGCATACTTACTTCGAGCAGGACGCCGAGCTGCATCAGGTGCTGACGCAAATCGCCACCGGGGTCTTCAGCCCAGGCGAGCCGAAGCGCTACACCAACCTGTTCGATACGCTGGTCAATCTCGGCGATCACTATCAGGTGCTGGCGGATTACCGCAGTTATGTCGATACGCAGGATAAAGTCGATGAGCTGTATAAACTGCCGGAAGAATGGACGCGCCGCACGCTGCATAACATCGCCAACATGGGCTATTTCTCCTCGGACCGTACCATTCAGGAATACGCCGATGAGATCTGGAACATTAAGCCGGTGAAGTTGTAGAGGAGTGGCTCCCTCCCCTGCGAAGGGGAGGGTTGGGGTGGGGTATTAAGGTCAAAAACAAGATGTTAAGTGTGCATAAGCACTTGTTTTGTCTGTTAAACCCCCTCCCGGCCTCCCCCTTCGCAGGGGGAGGAGCTAACTAAATCAAGACGCCAGCGACAGATGTTTCTTCTGCTGTTTGTGCGTTTCCAGCCACTCGGCGACGCGTTGTTGCTGGGTTTTATCCAGCCACATACCGAGTTTGGTACGACGCCAGATGGCATCATCAAGCTGTGAAACCCACTCTTTTTCCACCAGATAACGCAGTTCAGCTTCGTAGAATCCGTGACCGAAATCTTCGCCCAGCGATTCAAGACTGGTCGCGTCATTCAGGAATAACTCTGTCTGGCTGCCGTACGTACGCGCATAACGGCGTGCCAGTGATTCCGGTAACCATTTGAAGCGGGAACGCAGATTGGCGCTGTAGGTATCACGGTCTCCGTTCAGTTTCCCGCCAGGCAGCACGGCCGTTTTGGTCCACGCCGGGCCGGCTTTCGGATAGTACTTCACCAGTTTTTCCAGCGCGTGTTCTGCCAGTTTACGGTAGGTGGTCAGCTTGCCGCCGAATACAGAAAGCAGCGGTGCTTTGCCATCCTGATCGTGAACGTCGAGCGTGTAATCGCGGGTCACCGCCTGTGGTGAATCTGATTCGTCATCGCACAGCGGGCGCACGCCGGAATAAGTCCAGACGATGTCTTCAGTGGTCAGTTGTTTCTTAAAGTGGTCGTTATACACTTTCAGCAGATAACCGATTTCATTGTCATCGATTTTCACGTCTTTCGGATCGCCGTGATATTCCACGTCGGTGGTGCCGATGATGGAGAATTCATCCATCCACGGGATCACGAAAACAATGCGGTGATCTTCGTTTTGCAGAATGTAGGCCTGCGGCTGATTGTGTGCACGGGGCACCACAATATGGCTGCCTTTGATCAGACGGATGCCGTATGGCGATTTCAGCTTCAGGCCGTCGTCGAAGAAATGTTTTACCCACGGACCGGTAGCGTTTACCAGACCTTTGGCGCGCCAGGTGAAGGTTTTGCCGGTGTCGATATCTTCGGCTTCCACCATCCACATGCCGTCTTCACGCCATGCGCGGGTCACGCGGGTGCGGGTACGAACTTCGCCGCCACGTTCTTCCACTTCCTGTGCATTGACGACCACTAAACGCGCATCGTCGACCCAGCAATCCGAGTATTCAAAACCTTTGGTCAGTTCTGGTTTCAGCACGGACTCGCTGCCGAATTTCAGACCTTTACTGGCCGGCAGGCTGGTGCGTTTGCCCAGATGGTCGTACAGGAACAAACCGGCGCGGATCATCCAGGCCGGGCGCAAATGCGGCTGATGCGGTAAACGGAAACGCATCGGGAATGCAATATGCGGTGCCATTTTCAACAGCACTTCACGTTCAGCCAGCGCTTCGCTGACCAGACGGAATTCGTAATGTTCCAGATAGCGCAGGCCACCGTGGATCAGTTTAGAACTGGCCGAAGAGGTCGCGCAGGCCAAGTCTTGCGCTTCAAGCAGCAGAACAGACAGCCCGCGGCCAGCTGCGTCGACTGCGATGCCGGTACCATTAATACCGCCACCAATTACGATCAAGTCTTTGGTTTCCACGTCATCTTCCTCCAGATGTTCGCAATAGCTCTTTTATGTTCGTTTTCGCTCACGATTGTAATCGAGAATCGACAAACAAGCCAAGCGTTAACCAAATAAAAACAATTATGCGTGATGAAGGTAACATTTTTGTGTCGGTTTCGAGCAAAATAGCAAGGCGGGGACGAAACCGAACGCCGCTACGCGTGGAATTTTTCGAAATTGTTCGTTTTGCCGGGCAGGGCGGAGGGAGGAAAAGCAGGAGCGCCAGCCGCAGCGCTCCTTAAATGCAGGCAAATCAGCACAGTTCGAGATGCACGTCGTACTTGTCGATGATCTGCTTCACGCTGTCCGGCGGCTGTTTATCAGTGAACAGATAATGAATCAGATCCATTTTGCCGAGGTTGACCATCGCGTTTCGGCCAAATTTGGAATGGTCCGTCACCAGCATCACGCAGCGGGAGTTTTCGATAATCGCGCGTTTGGTACGGGCTTCGTGATAGTCGAATTCGAGCAGCGAACCGTCCATATCGATGCCACTGATGCCGAGAATGCCGTAATCAAGGCGGAACTGAGAGATGAAATCGAGCGTTGCCTCGCCCATGATGCCGCCGTCGCGGGCGCGCACTTCACCGCCTGCGAGGAACAAACGAAAGTCCTCTTTGGCTGTCAGCAGCGTCGCGACGTTCAGGTTGTTGGTCACGATGCGCAGATTTTTATGGTTAAGCAGCGCATGCGCCACGGCTTCCGGCGTGGTGCCGATATCAATAAACAGCGTTGAACCGTCAGGGATCTGGCTGGCGACTCGTTCGGCGATACGCGCTTTCGCTTCCGACCACATCACTTTACGGTCGTTGTATGCCGCATTCACCGAACTGGACGGCAAGGCTGCACCGCCATGGTGACGGTGAATTTTATTCTGTTCCGCCAGATCATTCAGATCACGGCGGATAGTTTGCGGGCTGACTGCAAAATGCTCCACCAGCTCTTCGGTGCTGACATACCCCTGCTGGCGGACTAAATCGATAATCGCATCATGGCGTTGTGTTTGTTTCACCCGAATCCCCTACTTATTTTTTTTGTTGCGCGGAGTGCGCGTATCAACAAATGCCATGACCAGGCCGAGACCCAGACCAAACGCATGCGCGGCATTCGACACGGCCGCGCCGCCCGTAGCATAGCCAATGAACATAAAAATCAGCGAAATGACCAGTAATCCGCCGGGCACATACAGACGACTTTCCGGTTTCAACTGGCCGGTCAGCCAGGCGTAACCCATCAGCGCGTACACCACACCGGATAATCCGCCGAACCACGAACCGTTGACCATCGACTGGCCCCAGCCGCTGATCAGGGCAGAAATTAAGGTTACGGTGAACAGTTTGCCGCTGCCCAGATGCATCTCAATCTGGCTGGCGAGATACCACCACCATGCCAGATTAATCAGCAGGGCAATAAAGGAGAAATTCATCAGGGCCGGGGTGAACCAGCGCCATAACTGGAAAACGCGCGAACTGTCCGGCCAGGCGAGCCAGCTCATCACCAGTTCGTCGCCGACCATCTGTTGCAGGATAAACACCGCGAGACTCAGCACAATCATGCCTATCGTCAGCGGCCCGGCGCGGCTGCGCAGGGTTTTCAGGAAGGGCGTGTGCGACATCTTTAAATGTGGCTGTGCCTTGCCGGTTTTCCAGCTTGCTTCCTGATAGCGCGGATGCAGGGGATCGCGCACAAACAGCGCCACCTGCTTCTCGGCCTCTTCCAGACGGGATTCATCTTCCAGCCAGAGCTGCACTTCCTGACTTTCGTGTTTCATCGTCAGCGTAAAACCCTGGGTTGCCATGTAATCGACAAAAGCCTGAGCCAGGCGGGGGTTGTTCAGGTTAAGAATGCGCACCATAGCGTTTAGCGGTTTCCCTAATTGTTTGATTTGTTGCCGTCATTTTAGGGCAATACCTTATCTGCCAGCGTGGGGGATGTCGATTATAACGTCAGACGGGTAAAGGAGGGGAATTTAGGAATGCTGTGCGGTTATCTGTGAATAGAAAATTATGGTGATGTGATGAGGATCGAAGTCTTTTGCAACACCGCCGGATGACGGTGTTGCAAAATCGAGCCTTTAAAGCCCTTCCAGCGCCTGTTGCAGATCAGCAATCAGGTCTTCGGTATCTTCGATACCGATGCTGATGCGCACCAGTCCGTCGGTGATACCGCTCTGGCGGCGAACTTCCGGCGCGACGGCGCTGTGCGTTGTCGATGCCGGATGGCAGGCCAGCGAATCGGTGTCGCCGAGCGATACCGCCTGCGTGATGATGCTCAGCTTATCGAGGAACGTCCGTGCGGCGTTGAGGCCGCCTTTCAGCTCAATGGCCATAATCCCGCCAAACAGTTTCATTTGTTTTGAGGCGGTGGCATATCCCGGATGCTGCTTCAGCCCCGGATAGAACACGGTGTCTACCGCGCTGTGGCCGTCGAGGAATTCCGCCACCGCCTGTGCGCTCAGCGAACTGGCTTCGACGCGCAGCGGCAGAGTTTTCAGGCCGCGGATCAGCAAACTGGCTTCGAACGGGCTCAGGTTGCCGCCGAACTGCTTCAGACTCAGGGTGCGGATTGGCGTGATTAATGCCGCTGAACCGGCCACTACGCCACCGGTCGCATCGCCGTGGCCGCTGATGTATTTGGTCGCGGAATGCAGAACGATATCAATGCCCAGTTCCAGCGGGCGCGTCAGGTACGGCGTGGCAAAGGTATTATCCGCCACACTGACTGCACCGGCGGCTTTCGACAGACGGGCGACTTCAGCCAGATCGGCGATATCCAGTCCCGGGTTAGCCGGGGTTTCCACCAGCACCACTTTGGTGTTTTTTGTGAATGCCGCTTCCAGTTCGCTCACATGGGTAACGTGAACCGGTTTGATGCCATAACGTGGCAGCAGGTTACGCACCACGCCTTCAGTGCCGCCATACAGCGTGCCGATATGAATGATTTCATCGCCGGGAACCAGCAGGGCAAACAACGTTGCGCTGATCGCTGCCATGCCACTCGCGCAGGCAACGGCGGTTTCTGCACCTTCTAGCGCCGCCAGTTTCTGTTCAAAAACGGCCACCGTTGGATTGGCGAAACGGCTGTAAATATAACCCGGTTCTTCACCACTGAAACGGCGTGCGCCGCTGTCAAAATCCGGGTATGAAAATGCCGATGCGGCGGTGATAGGTGTCGCAATCGCGCCGGTCAGGGCATCGGGCTGCTGTCCGCCATGAACGGCGAGCGTACGCATCCCTAAAGAACGTGAAGTGTTCAGATGTTTCATCTTGTAATCCTGTCGATAGTAGGCGGAAATTATATCAACACTGGAGAAAGGTAGCTTTTTCAGCTTAAGAACATTTTCGGCGCAAACTCATTAGCCTGGTTATAAAGACTATAGCGTGCGCCGGCGTCAATAAAGGGGGATCAGGCTTCGATATCTTGCGGGAAGGTTTGCGACCAGGCTTCGAAACCGCCGTCAACGCTGTACACGGATTCGAATCCCTGGCCGATCAGGAACTGTGCGGCACCGCGGCTGCTGATGCCGTGATAGCACATCACCAGTACCGGTGTTTTGGCATCGGCCTGCTGGATAAACGCAGGCAGGCTGTCGTTGCTCAGATGATAAGCGCCAGGTGCATGTGCTGCGCCGAAGCTTTGCGGGTCACGAATATCGACCATCACGGCTTCGCCTGAGGTCAGGCGGGAATGTGCTTGTTCAACGCTGATTGCTTCAAATTGTTCCATTCTGGTCTTGCCTCATAAAAGGTTATGCCGCCATTCTACCCAATAATTGCACAACTAAGACCAGACGAAATACAGGGATAAAGGCTAAACCAGGATCACCTGCACGCCTTTCTGACGTAACTGTCCGATGATTTCATCATTCGCTTCTTTGCCGGTGATCAGCACATCGATTTGTTCGGTGCGGCTGAACAGCATGCCCGCGCGCTGGCCGATTTTGCTGCTGTCGACCAGTACCGCCAAATTCCCAACATAATTCAACATCTTCTGCTCGGCCATCGCGGTCAGCATATCGGTTTTGTACAGGCCATCGGCTGTCAGCCCCGCGCCGCTGGTGAACATCCAGTGCCCGGCATACAGGCTGGCATCGCCGTCTTGTGGTGCCAGCGTAATTGACTGACTTTTATTGTACTGACCGCCCATGATCACCACGCTGTCGTGCTCCTGTTCAATCAGATAATTGGCCAGCGGCAGATAATTGGTAATGACCTGAATATCTTTTCCGCACATTTCACGGCCGAGCAGAAACGCCGTCGAACCGCAGTTAATCACCACGCTTTCACCCGGCTGGCACAGTTCGGATGCCGCTTTGGCGATACGCATTTTCTCGTTGAGATTGTGCGTCTGATGGATATTCAGCGGTGTCCAGTTCTGGCGTGGCTGATTCACGGCTTCAGCGCCATTGCGCACTTTCCGCAATTTGCCCAGTTCGTTGAGCTTGGTGATGTCACGACGCGCCGTAGCGGGTGAAATATCAAACTGATCAATCACATCAGCGACGGAAATCTGCCCCTGACGTTGCAGCAGATCGAGAATAGCATTGTGGCGTTGTGGCTCAGTCATGGTGGCTCCGCAGGTAAATAGGTGATTACCGCGTGATTATAAACGAGCAGTAATGGCAATTACATGGTTTATAAAAAAGCGGAGTCTGTTGCCTCCGCCTGTTCATAACATACTTTATAAGAAAGACTTGAATGGCAGATCAGTCTCTGTCGTAAAGCAGTCGTCAAAGCCACGCGGATAATGATATTCGAAATTATCCTTATCATCCGGATACGTGAATTTACCGCCGACCTGCCAGATAAACGGTTTGAAGCCGTATTTCAGGCGATCTTTTTTCATCTCCCACAGCACGCGGATTTCCTGCGGATCGGCCTGGAAATTCGACCAGATATCGTGGTGGAACGGAATAACGACTTTGGTGTTGAGGGATTCCGCCATGCGCAGCATATCGACGCTGGTCATTTTATCGGTCACACCACGCGGGTTTTCGCCATAAGAGCCGAGCGCCACGTCTATCTGATATTCGTTACCGTGTTTGGCGTAGTAGTTGGAATAGTGCGAATCGCCGCTGTGATACAGGTTACCGCCCGGCGTTTTGAACAAATAATTCACCGCGCGCTGATCCATCATATCCGGCAATACCCCTGCGGCTTTCTGGTCTGCGGGCAGGGTGATCAGCACCGTGCGGTCGAAAGAATCCAGTGCGTGAATTTCCACGTCTTTGATCCTCACCACTTTGCCCGGCGTCATCACGATGCAACGACTGGCGGGCACGCCCCAGCTCATCCACAAATCCACACAGGTTTGCGGGCCGATAAAGGGCACGTCAGCAGCACAGTTTTGCATGACAGCGGCGGCCACGTTCACATCGATATGATCGTTATGATCGTGGGTGGATAACACCGCGTCGATCTCCCTGATCGCAAAGGGATCGAGCACAAACGGTGTGGTGCGCAGATTTGGCTGGAGCTTCTTTACACCGGCCATGCGCTGCATCTGGTGGCCGGTTTTCATCAGCGGGCTGCTGTGATTTTGCTTGCCGACGCCACACCAGAAATCGACACAAATATTCGCGCCGCCCTCAGACTTCAGCCAGATCCCCGTACAGCCCAGCCACCACATGGCAAAGGTGCCCGGCGCGACCTTTTCCTGCTCGATCTCTTCGTTTAACCAGGTGCCCCATTCCGGGAAAGTGCTGAGGATCCAGGATTCGCGGCTGATTGTTTCTACTTTGCTCATAGTATTCCCTCATCTGAGTTGGCTTTGAAATAGAGTCACAATAAATCATTTGGTGATTATATGTGATTTGTTTGTGAGAAGTTATCATCGAAAATTCATAATGACAATGATTATAAACGAGCGATTTTTAGCATTAAGCAGGGGGTGACAAAGAAGGATGGGAGGATTTCAGGCGGTTTTCACATGCTTTTTTTTGTAGTATATGGCTGATATTTATCATGAAAACAGAGTCATTTAGTTTGTTAGCTCATTCTGCCGATGACGATATCTTGCGAGACTGCTCACAAATAATCATTGCGAATCTTTATTTGATTCGATGTGAGCATTAGAGTGCGTTTGTCCCTCACTTTTTAGCGCAGCGGTTATGTTCAAGTGCGTTGAAGAGATCAAACAAGGTCAGACGGAGAGTCTTATGGAATTCCTCTACACCATCTTCACCGTATTTTTTAATCAGGTAATGACTAACGCGCCGTTGCTGCTGGGTATTGTGACCATGCTCGGTTACATCCTGCTCAGGAAGAGCGCGACGGTGATTATCAAGGGCACCATCAAAACCATTATCGGCTTTATGTTACTGCAGGCGGGGTCCGGCATTCTGACCGGTACCTTCAAACCGGTGGTGGCAAAACTTTCAGAAGTGTATGGCATTAACGGTGCAATATCAGATACCTATGCCTCAATGATGGCCACGGTGGAGCGCATGGGCGAGGCCTATAGCTGGGTCGGTTACGCGGTGCTGATCGCCCTAGCGCTGAATATCCTGATGGTGGTATTTCGCCGCATTACCGGCATTCGCACCATCATGCTCACCGGCCATATCATGTTCCAGCAGGCGGGGCTGATTGCGGTGTTCTTCTTCATCATGGGCTATCCGATGTGGACCACCATCTGGTCAACCGCAATTCTGGTATCGCTGTACTGGGGCATTACCTCGAACATGATGTACAAACCGACGCAGGCCGTGACCGAAAACAGCGGCTTCTCGATTGGTCACCAGCAGCAATTTGCCTCGTGGATCGCTTATAAAATCGCGCCGTATCTCGGCAAGAAAGAAGACAGTGTTGAAGATCTCAAACTGCCGGGCTGGCTGAATATTTTCCATGACAATATCGTGTCTACCGCCATCGTGATGACCGTGTTCTTCGGCATCATTCTGTGTTCCTTCGGCCTCGACACCCTGCAGCAAATGGCCGGAAAAACCCACTGGACGATTTACATCCTGCAAACCGGTCTGATGTTTGCAGTGGCGATTTTCATCATTATTCAGGGCGTGCGTATGTTCGTTGCTGAACTGACCGAAGCCTTTAACGGCATCTCCCAACGCCTGATCCCCGGTGCCGTGCTGGCCATCGACTGCGCGGCTATCTACAGCTTTGCGCCGAACGCCGTGGTCTGGGGCTTTATGTGGGGCACCATCGGCCAGCTGATTGCTGTCGCCATTCTGTTTGGCATGGGCTCTTCCATCATGATCATCCCCGGCTTTATCCCGATGTTCTTCTCTAACGCCACCATCGGCGTGTTTGCCAATCACTTCGGCGGCTGGCGCGCGGCGCTGAAAATCTGTCTGGTAATGGGGATGATCGAAATCTTCGGCTGCGTCTGGGCCATCAAACTCACCGGCCTGAGCGCCTGGATGGGCATGGCAGACTGGTCGATTCTGGCACCGCCAATGATGCAGGGCTTCTTCAGCATCGGTATGGCCTTTATGGGCGTCATTGCGGTGATTGTGCTGCTCTACATGTTCTTCGCGGGTCGCGCATTGCGGGCCGAAGAAGATGCTGAAAAACAGGCGCTTAATCAGTCCGTTTCTCACTAATGACTGTTCACTAATGACTTCTCACAAATAACTTCTCACAAAATAAAGAGGTTCCCATGACAGTACGAATTCTGGCGGTATGCGGTTGCGGGCAAGGCAGTTCGATGATCATGAAGATGAAAATCGGCCAGTTTCTGACGCAGGAAGGCGTGGATCACACCATGAACAGTTGCGCGGTGGGGGAATACAAATCCGAGCTGAGCGGTGCTGACATTATTGTCGCCTCCACGCACGTGGCGGATGAAATCACCGTCAGCGGCAACAAATACGTGGTCGGCGTGCGCAACATGCTGTCGGCGGCGGACTTCGGTCCGAAAGTGATGGAAGTGATTAACGCGCACTTTTCCGCAGACCTGAAAAAGTAAGGAGCGATGTATGAAACTGCGAGATTCGCTGGCTGAAAACAACTCGATTCGCCTCAACGCAGAAGCAGAAACCTGGCAGGACGCCGTGAAAATTGGCGTCGATATGCTGGTGGAAGCCGGAGTGGTAGAGCCGCGTTATTACCAGGCGATTCTGGACGGCGTCGAACGTTTCGGGCCGTATTTCGTGATCGCGCCCGGGCTTGCCATGCCGCATGGCCGTCCGGAAGAAGGTGTGCTGAAAACCGGTTTTGCGCTGGTGACGCTGAAAAAACCGCTGGTGTTCAATCATGAAGATAACGATCCGGTGGATATCCTCATCACGCTGGCGGCGGTGGATGCCAATGCGCATCAGGAAATCGGCATCATGCAGGTGGTGAACCTGTTTGATGATGAAGCCAATTTTGACCGCCTGCGTGCCTGCACCACGGCGCAACAGGTGCTGGATCTGATCGACCTGACCTCCGCCACGGCGGTTCATTAATTCGTTAGCAGAGAAGGAATATATTATGTCTCATTCATTACCGATGTTGCAGGTGGCGCTGGATAACCAGTCGATGGACGACGCTTACAAAACCACGCGTCTGATCGCCAGCGAAGTCGACATTATCGAAGTCGGCACTATTTTGTGTGTCGCAGAAGGTGTGCGCGCGGTGCGTGACCTTAAGGCGCTGTATCCGGAAAAAATTGTGCTGGCCGATGCCAAAATCGCCGATGCCGGAAAAATCCTCTCGCGCATGTGTTTCGAAGCCCATGCTGACTGGGTGACGGTGATTTGCTGTGCCGACATCAACACCACCAAAGGTGCGCTGGAAGTGGCGAAAGAATTTAACGGCGACGTGCAGATTGAGCTGACCGGTTACTGGACGTGGGAACAGGCGCAGGAATGGCACGACGCAGGCATCGGGCAGGTGGTTTATCACCGCAGCCGCGACGCGCAGGCCGCCGGGGTGGCGTGGAGCGATGCCGATATCTCGGCGATTAAACGCCTTTCCGCCATGGGCTTTAAAGTGACCATTACCGGCGGCCTGGCGCTGGAAGATTTGCCGCTATTTAAAGACATTCCGGTGCACGTCTTTATCGCCGGACGTAGTATCCGCGACGCCAAAGATCCGGTTGACGCAGCACGTCAGTTCAAAAAATCCATTCGCCAGCTCTGGGGCTAAGGAACACCGGATGATGCATAAAGCCGTTCCACTCGGTATCTATGAAAAAGCCCTGCCTGCGGGCGAAGACTGGCTGATGCGCCTGACACTGGCGAAAGAGCTGGGCTTCGATTTCGTTGAAATGTCGGTGGATGAAACCGACAACCGGCTGGCGCGGCTGGACTGGTCACGCGAGCAACGTTTGCGGGTAGTTGATGCAATATCACGCACCGGCATCCGCATTCCGTCCATGTGCCTGAGCGCACACCGGCGGTTCCCGCTTGGTGCAGAAGATGATGAAACCCGCAATCAGGGTCTGGAAATCATGCGCAAGGCCATCGTGCTGGCGCAGGATCTCGGCATTCGCGTGATCCAGCTTGCCGGTTATGACGTGTATTACCAGCAGGCCAATGAAAATACCCGCGAGCGTTTTCGCGATGGCTTGCAGGAGTCCGTCGAAATGGCCAGTCGTGCGCAGGTCACGCTGGCGATGGAAATCATGGATTACCCGCTGATGAATTCGATCAGCAAAGCGCTGGGTTACAGTCATTACCTGAACAATCCGTGGTTCCAGCTTTATCCGGATATCGGCAATTTATCGGCATGGGATAACGACGTGCAGATGGAACTGGCAAGCGGCGCAGGGCATATCGTCGCTGTGCATGTTAAAGACACGCAGCCCGGCGTATTTAAAAACGTCCCCTTTGGCAGCGGCGTGGTGGAGTTCGAGCGTTGCTTTGCCACGCTGCAAAAAAGCGGTTATCGCGGGCCGTACCTGATCGAAATGTGGAGCGAAACTGCCGCCGACCCGATGCAGGAAGTGCGCAACGCCCGCGCCTGGGTGGTCGATAAAATGCAGAAAGCCGGGCTTAACATGGAGGAAACCCGATGACGGATGCACTGAAACAACGCGTATTTGAAGCCAACATGGCGCTGCCCGCTTTTGGTCTGGTGACCTTCACGTGGGGGAATGTCAGCGGTATTGATCGCGAGCGCGGTATTGTTGTGATCAAACCGAGCGGCGTGGAATACGAGAAAATGCAGGTCAGCGATATGGTCGTGCTGAACCTGCAAGGCGACGTCGTGGAAGGGCATTACAAACCCTCTTCAGATACCGCCACGCATCTCGAACTTTACGCCCGTTTCCCGCAGCTTGGCGGTATCGTGCACACCCATTCGACCTATGCGACGTCATGGGCGCAGGCCGGCGTCGCCATCCCGCCACTCGGCACCACACACGCGGATTATTTTGCCGGTGCCATTCCCTGCACCCGGCCTTTATCGCGTCAGGAAGTCAGCGGAGAGTACGAACTGGAAACCGGCAAAGTTATCGCCGCGTCGCTGACCGGCATCGATCCGCTGCATATGCCGGGTATTCTGGTCGCCCAGCATGGCCCGTTCTGCTGGGGAATCACGCCGGAACAGGCGGTACACAACGCGGTGGTGCTGGAAGAAGTCGCGAAAATGGCGTGGATCACTGGTTCCATCCGCCGTAACCAAACTCCGATGGATGATTACCTGCTGCACAAGCACTTCAGCCGCAAGCACGGGCCGGATGCGTATTACGGGCAGAAATAATCGCTATTGAGATGCCATTAAAACCCCACCCCACCCCAACCCTCCCCTTCGCAGGGGAGAGAGCCGATCGAGTTTTTGCTCCTCCCCCTGCGAAGGGGGAGGCGGGGAGGGGGTTTTAATGGCAACGCCCCATCCCTTCGACATGATTTCATGCATTTTTCCTCATCCCCGCAGTGAGCATTTTTCCAGCATAGGGTTTATACATAGATATCGCGATCACACTTTTTCTCACGGAAGCATTCCGTCCCCTCAGACTGAAAAGAGACTGCCCTATGTCGAAGATCACGTTCAAGCAGGATGTTTTTTTGGCGGCGCTCACCCGCCAGTGGCAAGCGTTCGGACTCACTTCAGCTTCAGATATGACCCGGCACCAGTGGTGGCATGCGGTCAGCGCCGCCGTTGCGGAACAAATTCCCCCGCAAAACGAGCCGGTCAGCAGTAAAAGCAAAAAAATCACCCGCCACGTTAACTATATCTCGATGGAGTTTCTGGTCGGGCGTCTCACCGGTAACAACCTGATTAATCTCGGCTGGTACGAAAAAATTGCCGCTGCGCTGGAACAGTTTGATATCAACCTGACCGACCTGCTGGAAGAAGAAATTGATCCGGCGCTGGGCAATGGCGGGCTGGGACGGCTGGCGGCCTGTTATCTCGATGCGATGGCTTCCGTCGGGCAGCCCGGCATCGGTTACGGCCTGAATTATCAGTACGGTTTATTCCGCCAGCGTTTTGTTGACGGCAAACAGAAAGAGTCGCCGGACGACTGGCACCGCAGCGAATATCCGTGGTTCCGCCACAACAGTTCGCTGGCGGTCAGCGTCGGTATTGGCGGTAAAATCGTGAAAAATGAGCAGGGCGTTTCACGCTGGGAGCCGGAATTTACCCTGCGTGGCGAAGCCTGGGATTTACCGGTAATGGGTTACCGCAACGGTATCACGCAACCGCTGCGCTTATGGGAAGCCACGCATCCGCACCCGTTTGATCTCGAAAAGTTTAATGACGGCGAGTTTCTGAAAGCGGAACAACAGGGCATCGACGCCGCTAAACTCACCAAAGTGTTATACCCGAATGACAACCATCAGGCCGGTAAACGCCTGCGCCTGATGCAGCAGTATTTCCAGTGCGCCTGCTCGGTGGCCGATATCCTGCGGCGTCACCATTTTCTCGGCCGCAAAATCAGCGAACTGCCGGATTATGAAGTCATCCAGCTTAACGATACGCACCCGACCATCGCCATTCCTGAAATGCTGCGCGTGCTGCTCGACGAGCATCAGCTGAGCTGGGATGACGCGTGGCACATCACCAGCCGCACCTTCGCGTACACCAACCACACGTTAATGCCGGAAGCGCTGGAAACCTGGGACGAGCGACTGGTGCGCAGCCTGTTGCCGCGTCATTTCCAGATCATTAAACAAATCAACGCCAACTTTAAGAAACAGGTCAGCAAAGAATGGCCGGGTGATGAGGCCGTCTGGGCGAAACTTGCCGTGCATCACGACAAACAGGTGCGTATGGCGAACCTCTGCGTGGTCGCGGGTTTTGCGGTGAACGGCGTAGCGGCGCTGCATTCGGATCTGGTGGTCAAAGATCTGTTCCCGGAGTATCACCAGTTGTGGCCGGAAAAATTCCATAACGTGACTAACGGCATCACGCCGCGCCGCTGGCTTAAACAATGTAATCCGGCGCTGTCGGCACTGATTGATGAACGGCTGAAAACCGACAGTTGGGTCAATAATCTGGACCTGCTGAAAGGTCTGGAAGACGGCGTTAAAGACAAAAAATTCTGCAAACAGTACCGCAAAATCAAGCACGATAACAAAGTGCGGCTGGCGGAATACGTCTGGCAGCGCATGGGGATCCGGCTTAATCCTGACGCGATTTTCGATGTACAGATTAAACGCCTGCATGAATACAAACGTCAGCATCTCAATCTGCTGCATATTCTTTCCCTGTACCGCCAGATCCGCGATAACCCGAAACTCGACATCGTGCCGCGTGTTTTCCTGTTCGGCGCCAAAGCCGCGCCCGGTTATTACCTCGCCAAAAATATTATCTATGCGATCAATCAGGTGGCGGAGAAGATCAACAACGATCCGATCGTCGCCGATCGTCTCAAAGTGGTGTTCATTCCCGATTATTGTGTTTCGGTGGCAGAACTGATGATCCCGGCGGCGGATGTGTCGGAGCAGATTTCCACCGCCGGGAAAGAGGCTTCCGGTACCGGCAATATGAAACTGGCGCTGAACGGTGCACTGACCGTCGGCACGCTGGATGGTGCCAACGTCGAAATTGCCGAACAAGTCGGCGAGGACAACATCTTTATCTTTGGACTGACCGTCGATGAGGTCAAAGCGCAGCTGAAAAAAGGCTACAAGCCGAAAGCGCTGGTGAAAAAGGACAAACATCTCAAAGCCATTCTCGACGAACTGGCCAGCGGTTTTTATGCCAGTGGTGACAAAAAGGCCTTCGATCTGATGCTCAACAGTCTGCTCGACGGCGGTGATCCGTATCTGGTGCTGGCGGATTTTGCCACCTATTGCGAGGCGCAAAAACAGGTCGATGCGCTTTACCGTAATGCCGATGAATGGACCCGCCGTACCTTGCTCAACACGGCCCGTGTAGGCATGTTCAGCGCAGACCGTTCCATCCGCGATTATCAGCAGCGCATCTGGCAGGCCAAACGATAGGAGCCGACATGGAGGACAAGCAACTCGCTGAGGCCGCGCGCCGGGCAGGCATTGTAGACAGTTTCATTAATATGACGGATGACGTGGAAACGGTGTCAGATGACACGCGCGTCGCCTTGCTGGCGGCGATGGGGCGTGATCCGGCTGACGTGCCGGAAATCACGCCCGTGCCGCCGGTCAAAGTGTTTACACAAGGCAAAAAAGTGTGGCTCACGCCGGAAGGCAGTGGCGCATTTCAATGGCAACTGACGCAGGAAAATGGCAGCCAGACGCAGGGCGAAATCCTGACAGGCAACGTGTTGAACCTCGGGGCTGCGCTGCCTGCTGGCTATCACCAGTTGACGTTATCGCAAAATGATAACGTCTGGCCTTGCCGGATCATCGTCGCGCCGCCGCGCTGTTATGAGCCTGAGGCATTGCTGGCAGGGGAAAAACTGTGGGGTGCGACGGTTCAGCTTTATACGCTGCGCTCGGAAAATAACTGGGGCGCAGGCGACTTCGGTGACCTGAAAAAAATGGTCGAAGAAGTTGGAAAACGCGGCGGGGCGTTCGTCGGGCTGAATCCGATACACGCGCTCTATCCGGCGAATCCGCAAAGTGCCAGCCCTTACAGTCCGTCGTCCCGCCGCTGGCTGAATCTGACCTACATTGATGTGAATGCCGTGGAGGAGTTTACCGCCAGTCGCGAGGCGCAAGACTGGTGGCATTCCACAGAGACGCGCGAGGCGTTACTGCAGGCGCGCAGCACGGAGTTTGTCGATTATCCGCTGGTGATGGCGTTGAAATCGGCGGCGCTCAAACTGGCCTGGCCGCTGTTTTGCGAGTTGCCGGAAGACAGCCCGCGTAAGCAGGATTTTCGCCGTTTCGTCGCACTTGGTGGCGACAGCCTGCGACAGCAGGCGTTGTTCGACGCACTGCATACGCATCTGCGCGATCTGGATTTAGGCCAGTGGGGCTGGCCGGTATGGCCGGAAGTCTATCGTGATGCGAAAAGTGCACAAGTGCGGGAATTCAGCGAGCGTTACGCCGGTGAAATTGAATTTTATCAGTGGCAGCAATGGCTGGCGCAGATGCAGTTTTCCGCATGTTATCAGCGCAGTGTTGAGCTGAAGATGCCGATCGGCGTGTATCGTGATCTGGCGGTCGGCGTAGCGCAAGGCGGCGCGGAAACCTGGTCCGATCCGGCGCTGTATTGCCTGAATGCCACCATCGGTGCGCCGCCAGATATTCTCGGCCCGCAGGGACAAAACTGGGGGCTTCCGCCCATTGATCCACACGAAATGAAAGCCCGTGCCTATCAGCCGTTCATAGATTTGCTGCGTGCAAACATGGCGGAATGCGGTGCACTGCGTATCGATCACGTCATGGGGTTGCTGCGTTTGTGGTGGATACCCGCCGAACAGGACGCGGGCAGCGGCGCGTATGTCCGTTATCCGCTGGAGGATTTACTCGGTGTGCTGGCTTTGGAAAGTCAGCGGCATCAGTGCATGGTGATTGGTGAAGACCTCGGTACCGTGCCGAAAGAAATCCTCGCCAGCCTGCGTGACAGCGGGGTGTATTCCTACAAAGTGTTGTATTTCGAGCACGATAAACACTTCCTTTACCGGCCGCCGGAAGATTATGTTTCACAAGCGATGGCAACGGTCACCACCCATGATTTACCGACGTTGCGGGGCTACTGGGAAGGGGGCGATTTAACGCTAGGTGCGTCGCTGGGTGTTTATCCTGATCCGCAGGTGCTGGAAAAACTGCGCGGGGAACGTGAACGTAGCAAGCAGGGGCTTCTTAATGCGCTGCATCTGACACAGTGTGTGCCGAAATCGATCAGCCGCAGTGCTGAAAACATGCCGATGACGCCGCTGCTGAACCTGGGTTTGCAACGTTATCTGGCGGGCAGTGCCAGCGCGTTGCTGGGTTTGCAACCGGAAGACTGGCTGGATATGGATTTGCCGGTGAATGTGCCGGGCACCAATACCGAATACCCCAACTGGCGGCGCAAACTGACGCGAACCCTGGAGGATATGTTTGCTGATGAGCATATTGATGCGCTGCTCAGTGATTTAAACCAGCGCAGGCAGGCATAAAAAAAGCACCCAACGGAAGGGTGCTTTTTATGTTCTGGCTGATCAGCAGGTGATCAGTAGAAGGAGTGCTCGCCGCGCTGGTGTTCAGTCAGGTCGCGAACGCCTTTCAGCTCAGGGAAGTTTTGCAGCAGTTCTTTCTCGATGCCGTCTTTCAGGGTGACATCAATCATCGAACAGCCGTTGCAACCGCCGCCGAATTGCAGGATAGCGATGCCGTCGTCGGTGATTTCCATCAGGGAAACACGACCACCGTGGCTGGCTAACTGCGGGTTAATCTGCGACTGCAACTGATATTCAACACGTTCCATCAGCGGCGCATCGTCAGAGACTTTACGCATTTTGGCGTTCGGAGCCTTCAGCGTGAGCTGGGAACCGAGCTGATCGGTGACGAAGTCGATCACGGCGTCTTGCAGATAAGGCGCGCTTAATTCATCAATGAAAGCAGACAGTTTCTCGAACTTGAGTTCGGTATCCGTCGCTTCTACGGCGTCAGGTGGGCAATAGGAGACACCGCATTCTGCGGTTGGCGTACCGGGATTGATCACGAATACGCGGATTTGGGTGCCTTCTTCCTGGCTTGCCAGCAATTTGGCAAAGTGCTCTTGGGCAGCATCGGTAATAAGGATCATAACATTCGCTCAATAGTTGACTACTCTAGTTGGTTATAATACGCCCTTTGTTTTTACCCGTCACCCTTCACGTTGCCAGTGTGTTAGCAGCACGTGCTTACGCCTGTAAAGTCCGGCAAATACAGGCAATTTGCAGCGAAGCAACGCCCTGATTACGCAGAATCTTGCTGATTTCCCTGACAGTACTGCCGGTGGTGACCACATCATCGAGCAACATCACGTGCTTATCGCGCAGGCTGGCATGGCATGTGAAGGCTTTGCGCAAATTCCACTTTCTCTCGTGCTCGGTCAGACTTTGCTGCGGCGGCGTGCGCCGGTTGCGGCTCAGGGCATCGGGCAGATATTGGCAATGCAGCCAGCGTGCCAGCGGCTTCGCGAGCAATTCACTCTGATTATACCCGCGCGAGAAATAGCGCTTCTGATGCAGCGGCACGCTGAGAAGCACGTCGGGTCTGGGCAGATTGCTCATCCGGTAGCGTTCCTGCCAGCGCAGAAAAAGTAAACGGGCAAGTGTGGTGTCGAGTTCCGGTTGCCTGGAGAATTTGAACCGCAAAACCAGCCCGCTCACCGGCATTTCATAAGGGCTGGCGAAGATCATCGCATCCCACGGTGGGGGTTTTAACAGACAACGTCCGCAATCGGCATGGCCCCCGGAAGAGGGCAATCCGCAGCGCAGGCAGCAGGGCGGTGCGACCGGCAGATGTTTCATGCACAAACTGCAAATGCCCTGAACCGGGAGATGCAGCGGACACTGGCATAGCCAACAGCGGCTGGCAATTGTTAGCATAGCGGCGGGTTCCTTTTGCCAATCAGACAGACACGGACAATACGCTATGAATACGCTTTACCGGGAGACTATCGGCGAAGGAGATCGCCATCTTGTGCTGCTTCACGGATGGGGGCTGAATGCCGAAGTGTGGCGTTACACGGCAGAGCGACTTGCGCCGCAATTTTGTCTGCATCTGATTGATCTGCCGGGCTATGGCCGCAGTGAGGGTTTCGGGGCGATGACGCTGGAAGAGATGGCGGAAACCGTGCTTGCCGCAATGCCGGAGAAAAGCGCATTACTTGGCTGGTCGCTGGGCGGCCTGGTGGCCAGCCAGATAGCCCTGAGTGCGCCGCAGCGCGTGGAAAAACTGATTACCGTGGCATCATCGCCCTGTTTTGCCGCTCATGAAAACTGGCCGGGGATCCGCCCGGACGTATTGCAGGGTTTTCAGCATCAGTTAAGTGAAGATTTCCAGCGCACGGTTGAGCGTTTTCTGGCGCTGCAGACGCTGGGCAGCGACAGCGCCCGTCAGGATGCGCGGCTGCTTAAATCGATCGTTCTGAATCTGCCGATGCCGCCGGTTGCCGTGCTCAATGGCGGGCTGGAGATTTTACGCAACGTGGATTTGCGCCAGCCGGTGACGCAACTGACCTTGCCAGTCCTGCGTATTTACGGTGCGCTCGACGGGCTGGTACCGAGAAAAATGGTGCCGCTGATGGATGCGATTCTGCCCGATTCCTGTTCGGAAGTCGTTGAAAAGGCTGCACATGCGCCGTTTATCTCCCACCCTGATAGGTTTTGTGAACTTGTCGAGCGTTTCCTGATTGCAGACTGCAAGCCAATGTAAATATTTTTTTCAATTTTCTGGCTAATTCTCAAGGGTGACTAATACTTAAGCCGATGATGACGGGGTGAAAGGTGGGCGTAAGTTGTTACGCGAGCCTGTTTGCGTCTCTGGGGAGTTTACTGGCGTTTAACCATGAAGGTCATGCCAGCGCAGATACACCCGCTGTTCATATCCTGACTGCTTTCTTTGAGAACTATTCATCCAATTTAGAGGTTATGTCATGAAATCAAACAAAATTATCGTTGCGGCAATTCTGACAGGGTTATTCTCACTCAACGCGATGGCGGCAGAGATGATCTCGAAAGAAGAAGCCAAAGATAAGGGTTACACCAGTCTGGGCGTGGTCACGACCAGCAATGAATACACTGCGCCAATGGATGCGAAAGAAGAACTGTCCAAACTGGCTGATGAGAAGGGCGGCAAATACTATGTGGTGATTGCGGCTCAGGAGAAGAAGAAAATCACCGCAACGGCTGAAGTCTTCAAATAATCGCTTTTATGCCGCTCTGAACCCCGGGATGCCTTTGTGCATCCCTTTTTTATTCCCGTTTTCTGTGCGCTCCTTCTCTTTCTTTGTTCTGTATCAATTTGTTTTTAAAGAAATACGTCAGACCGTTACTCTCAGCGTAACGAAGTGTCCGGACGCTTAATTGATGCAATATTCTTCGCTGTTTACACTTAGCAGGCTATCAAAACAGGTCAAATGTGATGCAACCGCCACTTGACTGAACTTCCCAATGCCTCTTGTTTCATCACGCCGGGAAAGATTCAGCAAGCTCAACCCAGGGAGGTTTGGCATGCCGCAACATCCGCAGACCACGAAAGTGTGGGACACCCGCCGCAATGAAAAACAACGGCGTATCGACAGTGTCCGTTCCGTGGCAGAGGGTAAAGTTTTACCCACAGATAAAATTATCCCCATCCTCGAAACGCTGATTGCCTCCGGCGACCGCGTGGTGATGGAGGGTAACAACCAAAAACAAGCTGACTTCCTTTCCCGATCACTGGCGAAAGTGAATCCTGAAAAGCTGCATGATTTACATATGATCATGCCGAGCGTCAGCCGCGCTGAACATCTGGATCTCTTTGAACGTGGCATCGCCCGTAAGCTCGATTTTGCGTTCTCCGGTCCGCAAAGCCTGCGTATCGCGCAGTTGCTGGAAGACGGTCAGATGGAAATCGGTGCGATCCACACCTATATCGAACTGTATTCCCGCCTTTACGTCGATCTGGTGCCGAACATCGCACTGATCGCCGGTTTCAAAGCTGACCGCAAAGGCAATCTGTATACCGGCGCAAGCACCGAAGACACCCCGGCGCTGGTCGAAGCCGCAGCCTTCAAAAACGGTATCGTGATTGCGCAGGTCAACGAACTGGTTGAAGAAGACACTGATCTGCCGCGCGTCGATATTCCGGGCGACTGGATCGATTTCGTGGTCGTCGCCGACAAGCCATTCTTCATCGAACCGCTGTTCACCCGTGACCCGCGCCTGATCAAACCGGTTCACGTGCTGATGGCCATGATGGCCATTAAAGGCATCTACGCCAAACACAACGTGCAGTCGCTCAACCACGGTATCGGTTTTAACACCGCCGCTATCGAACTGCTGCTGCCCACTTACGGCGAACAGCTCGGCCTGCGCGGCAAAATCTGTAAACACTGGACACTGAACCCGCATCCGACGCTGATCCCGGCGATTGAAAGCGGCTGGGTGGAAACCGTTCACTGCTTCGGCGGCGAAATGGGGATGGAAGAATATATCCGCGCCCGTCCTGACGTGTTCTTCACCGGCTCCGACGGTTCTATGCGCTCCAACCGCGCGTTCTGCCAGATGGCAGGTCAGTACGCGGTAGACATGTTCATCGGTTCGACCTTGCAGGTTGACGGGCTGGCGAACTCGTCAACCGTGACCCGTGGTCGTCTGGCCGGTTTCGGTGGCGCGCCTAACATGGGTCATGATCCGCACGGTCGCCGTCACTCCACGCCAGCCTGGCTCGACATGATTGAAGAGCCGGACCCGATGGCTCGCGGTAAAAAACTGGTCGTACAGATGGTGGAAACTTTCCAGGCCGGTGGCAAACCGACATTCGTTGAGAAACTCGAAGCCGTTGATGTGGGTAAAGAATCCGGTATGCCGCTGGCGCCGGTGATGATTTACGGCGACGACGTGACCCACGTGCTGACCGAAGAAGGTATCGCCTATCTTTACCGCGCCCGTTCTCTCGAAGAACGCCGTGCGATGGTGGCGGCAGTTGCCGGTATCACTGACATCGGTCTGGGCGTTGACGCCAAACGCGTCGCCGACCTGCGCCGTCAGGAACTGGTGGTCTTCCCGGAAGATATGGGCATCCGCCGCACCGACGCCACCCGTTCATTACTGGCGGCAGGCAGCGTGAGCGAGCTGGTTGACTGGTCCGGCGGCTTGTATAACCCGCCAGCCAAATTCCGTAGCTGGTGATCACTATGCCGCAGACTTTAACGACTGGCGCTCTGCTCACAGCGGAAGAACTGGCCGAAAGGCTGGCAGAAACGGCGACGCAGGCGCTGATCGACGAAGCGCGGCTTAGCCCGAAACCGGGGCTGGTAGACAGCCGGAGTGCCGGTGCCCATCAGGATTTAAGTTTAGATCTGATGGTGCGTTCGGCGCGCAGCCTGACGTCCACGTTCTATTTGCTGGCTTTACACAGCTGGCAGCGCCCGGCGGATATCGCCCTGCGTCAGGAAGTGGGCCGTTTAGGTCGTGCTGGCGAAGCGCAGATGATGGCGGAAACCGGCGGCGTGAATACTCACCGGGGCGCTATCTGGGCGATGGGGTTGCTGGTCAGCGCCGTTGCCATGCAACCGGAACGTTTGCTGCCGCAAAGTATTGCGCAGCGTGCCGCGAAAATTGCAGCGTTACCCGATGCTTTCAGCCCGAAAAAATTCAGTAAAGGTTCGCACGCCGTGCAGCGTTATCAGGTGCCGGGTGCACGCGAAGAGGCGCAAAGCGGTTTCCCGCACATTATCGGTTGTGCACTGCCGCAGCTTCATCACAGCCGGGCACACGGCGCCAGCGAAAGCGAAGCGCAGGTCGATGCCTTACTGGCGGTGATGTCCACACTGGCCGACACCTGCGTGCTGTCACGCGGTGGCTTACCGGCGCTGGAAGCCATGCATCAGGGCGCGCAGGCCGTGCTGGAAGCCGGTGGCACCAGCACGATGGCGGGCAAACAACGGTTGCGCCATCTCGAACACCGGATGCTGGCGGACAACACATCGCCCGGCGGTGCCGCTGATTTACTGGCTGCGACGCTGTTTCTTGACCGCGTCAGCGTGGTCTGAACCGGATACGCATTAACTAACATCAGTACAAAGAGGTGTTATGGAACGTTTTGAATTTAACTACCCGGCGGCAAAACCGCTGGCAGGCCGTGCCGAAGCAGGCGTGGTAGGTTCCGGCGATTTAGAAGCGCTGTATGAACCAAAAACAGTCAATGAACTGAACATTATCGTCACCACCTCGGTCGACGGCAGCCATACCTTATGGCAGAACTTTTTTAACCGTCTGAGCGCGCTGCGTGAATTACCGGCAGGCCGTCTGGACATCAATGATTTTGGCGCCACACCCGGGGTTGCCCGTCTGCGTATCGAACAGGTCTTTGAGGAGGCAGAAAATGCCAACTGATACTGATCAGAGCTTTATCGAACTGAGCGCCCGTCAGCGCGCCCGCAAACTGCTGGACGACGGCACTTTCCGCGAACTGCTCGGGCCGTTCGAACGCATTATGTCTCCGTGGCTGGAACCGCAGGGCATCGTGCCGCAGGCCGATGACGGCATGGTCGTCGCCAAAGGTCAGATTAACGGCCAGCCCGCCGTGGTTGTGGCGATTGAAGGCAGCTTCCAGGGTGGCAGCATGGGCGAAGTGTCCGGTGCCAAAATGGCCGCTGCGCTGGAACTGGCTGCAGAAGATAACCGTAACGGCATCCCGACGCAGGCCGTTCTGCTGCTGGAAACCGGCGGTGTGCGTTTGCAGGAAGCCAATCTTGGTCTTGCCGCGATCGCTGACATTCACGCCGCCATTGTGGATTTACGCCGCTATACGCCGGTGATCGGCGTCGTTGCCGGTACTGTTGGTTGCTTTGGCGGGATGTCGATTGCCGCCGCACTGTGCAGCTATCTGATTGTCACCCGCGAAGCCCGTCTGGGACTGAACGGTCCGCAGGTTATCGAACAGGAAGCCGGTATCGATGAATACGATTCCCGCGACCGTCCGTTTATCTGGAGCATGACCGGTGGCGAAGTGCGCTATCACAGCGGGTTTGTTGATGCGCTGGTAAAAGATTCCCTGAATGAAGTGAAAGACAGCGTGCTGGCCTTTATTAAAGCGAGCGTACCTGCGACACATCGTTCTGATAATTATGATTATTACCTGCCAAAACTGACCGGTTTTGACACCGCGCAGCAGGCCAGCCGTGAAGTGACGGAAACCCTGTTTAACCGGGAGGAGCGCGCATGAGCAACATCAATAACAACGCCGTGAGCCGGGGTGATTACTGGTTCGCTGAACTGACCAAAGATGCCACACCGGTAACCGGTCTTTGCCCTTCCGTGAAAGCGGCTGATGGCAAAATGAATGACCAGCCGGTACGTTTCATCGCCGTGGTGCCGGACAAAAATAACCAGTATCCGCGTGCAGCGGGCGGCGAAGTCGGTTTGCTCGAAGGCTGGAATCTGGCAAAAGTCGTTAACGACGTGATTGACGCCGACGCTGATGCCAGCACCAAACGCGCCATCGTGGCGGTCATCGACGTACCAAGTCAGGCTTATGGTCGCCGCGAAGAAGCATTCGGTATCCATCAGGCGCTGGCCGGTGCCGCAGGCGCTTACGCCAAAGCGCGTCTGGCCGGGCATCCGGTGGTCGGGCTGATTGTCGGTAAAGCGATGTCCGGTGCGTTTCTGGCGCACGGTTATCAGGCTAACAAACTGATCGCCTTCAAAAACAACGGCGTGATGATCCACGCGATGGGTAAAGAATCTGCCGCACGTATCACCTTACGTTCTGTGGATGCGCTGGAAAAACTGGCTGCCACCATTCCGCCGATGGCTTACGACATCGAAAACTACGCCACGCTGGGCCTGCTGTCGCAATTACTCGACATCGCTGACCCGGACAAGGCCACACCCGACGACATCAGCAACGTGCAAAACGTTGTCTGGCAAAACATCCAGGACGCACGCAAAGAAGGCGTTAGCCTCAGCAACCGTCTGGGTGCAGAAAACCGCGCAAGTTCCCAGCGCGTTCGCCAGCAGATGCGCCAGGAATGGTAATTCGTTAACAACTTTCAGTCTCAACCGGTAACGCACCTGCAAACAGCGTGACGCAGCCGCATTGCGGGTTCCCGCCCTGACATACCGTCCGGGCGAGGGCCTGCTGTTGTCTGCAACTGGACTGTCATACTAAAAAAACCATCGCACCGGCGCCGACTGAGCAATCATTTTTTGCCTCAGGAAAAACGCTATGACTTACGTAATATTGCACGCGCTTGCCCCTATTTTCGTCATCATGATCCTCGGTTTTTACGCCGGGAAAGCGAAAATGGTGGATAACCAGAATGTCTCTTTACTGAATATTTTCGTGATGGATTTTGCTTTACCTGCTGCGCTGTTTGCAGCCACCGTACAAACCCCGTGGGCGGGCATTGTGGAACAATCACCGCTGATTCTGGTGCTGGTTCTGGCGATGTGGATCACTTATGCGGCGATTTACTTTATTTGCACCAAAGTCTTCAAAAAATCCGCGCAGGACGCGGCGGTGCTGACGCTGACTGTCGCACTGCCAAACTATGCGGCACTGGGTTTGCCTATTCTGGGCAGCGTGCTGGGGGATGCGCCGTCAACGTCACTTTCCGTCGCGGTCTCTATCGCCTGCGGTTCCGTGCTGATGACACCATTCTGTCTGCTGATCCTTGAACGTGAAAAAGCGCGTCTCAGTGGTGAAAATCAGGGATCTTCCCTGGCATTGCTGCCGGTTCTGATGTGGCGTTCAGTGAAAAAACCGATCGTCTGGGCACCGTTGCTGGGTGTGATCCTGTCAGCGATTGGCATTAAAATGCCGGAAATTTTCCTGGCTTCGATCAAGCCGCTGGGGTTGTCAGCGACCGCATCTGCGCTGTTCCTGACCGGTGTGATCCTGTCAGCCCGTAAACTGAAAATTAACGGTCCGGTGTTGTTGTCTTGTGTGGCGAAAAACCTGATCCAGCCGTTCATCGCCTGGGGTCTGGTTCTGGCATTTGGCCTCAGCGGTCAGGTTGCTGTGACCGCAATCCTGATGATTGCGCTGTCTGCCGGTTTCTTCGGTATCGTGTTCGGTAACCGTTTCGGTGTGCAGTCCCCGGATGCAGAAGCATCACTGCTGATCAGTTCCGTATTGTGTATCGTGACCTTGCCGCTGTTTATCTCACTGACCGCTGCATTGCATTGATTTAAGAAGGATTGAATATGTGTGACCCGCGTGCCCATGATTTTGTCTGGATAAGCGACCGTTCAGCGCTGCAAAGCGACACAACCTTACCCGAATGGGTAAACACCGGCTGGCGCACTGCGCTGCCGCTGGTGGTGCGTCGCGATAAGCGTGCTGACGGTGCGGTTCCGGTGGGTATTCGCGGGCTGACCCGTATTCAGCGAGCCGCCGCCTGGATTGACCCGGCGGCGGTGGAGCGGGTTGTCACACCGGAATCACTGGTCAGCGACGTGAATGCATTACTGCATTCGCCGTTTGTGTCACAGCAACCGGTGCAGGCGCTGATTACGTTATGCAGTCTGCAACTGCCTTTCGCGTGGGGCGTGACGGGCAGTTGTGCCTACGCGCTGGTCAGTGACCTGCCGGTGATGCATGCCGACAGCGATCTCGATTTACTGGTCCGTTGCGACACGCCGCTGGATCCTTCTCAGTTTTCCGATTTTTACGACCAGCTTCAGCGGCTTCCCTGCCGCGCCGATGTTCAGATCAATACGCCGCAGGGGGGATTTGCCCTCAGCGAATGGCTGCGTGGCGGTGACATCATGCTGAAAACGGCGTCCGGCCCGTTGCTGGTGCGCGACCCGTGGCAATCGCAGGCAGGCTAAGGCCCGCAAAAAGAAGCAAGGAGCACGATGAAAATCTTATTTACCTTCCCCGGGCAAGGGCCGCAGGTGCCGCAAATGCTGCATCGCCTGCCGGATAACCCGCTCACGCATTCCCTCATTGAACAGGCCAGCCTCGCGCTGGATGAAGACGTTCTGCTGCTCGACAGCGCCGATGCTCTGCGTTCCACCCGCGCGGTACAACTGTGTTTACTGATTGCCGGTGTGGTCTGGGCAAAACAATGTCAGGCCGAAGGAATCGAAGCCGATTTTTGCAGCGGGCTGTCGATTGGCGCGTTTCCGGCGGCGGTGATTGCCGGTGCGCTCGACTATTGCGATGCTGTACGTCTGGTCGCACTGCGCGGTGAACTGATGCAACAGGCTTATCCGCAGGGCTTTGGCCTCTCGGCGATCACCGGCCTGCGTCAGATGCAGGTTGAAGATCTGGTGGCGCAGGTCAACAGCGCGGAATCACCGGTATATCTGGCGAATATTAACGCGGAAGATCAACTGGTAATTGCCGGCAGCGATGCCGCGATGGCGCAGGTGATGCAACTCGCTAAAGCGCAGGGCGCACAGAAAACCCATCAGCTGGCGGTCAGTGTGCCGTCACACTGTGCGCTGCTTGATCAGCCTGCGGCAAAACTGGTGGAGGCGTTTAAACAGATTCATATTTCCCGCCCGATCAGCGGTTATCTCAGCGGAACAACCGGGCGTGTGTACTGGCAACCGGAAAAAATCGCTGACGACCTGGCGATGAACATGGCCCGTACTGTCAACTGGCGTGACGCCATGGTTGCCGCGTATCAGCGCGATGTACGACTGGCAATTGAAATGCCGCCGGGCGCGGTGCTGAGCGGCCTGACACGCCGCGCGATGGAGCAGGGCGAAGCGCTGTCGTTATGCCAGTCGGGTATGCAGGTTGCGCGACGTCTCGCAACACGGTTACGGGAAAACGAACGCTGATTAAAGGCGTGATAGGTTGGTGATGCTACGGAATAAAAGCCTTTCCTGAGTGAAAGGTTTTTTGTTTTTATCGGACCGTTTATACAGGGAGGTCACCGCCATGCCAGTGATACTACGCTTTAAAAATTACCGTTTTTTCTTCTATTCCAATGAAGGAAATCCTCTTGAACCGCATCATATTCATGTAAGATCTGGTCAGAAAGAAGCCAAACTATGGCTTTCACCTGTTGCCCTATGTCGCCAGACAGGTTCTTCTGCCAAAGAGATCAGGGAAATTATAACGTTAACTAACGTTTATCAGACACTATTTCAAGGAGCATGGAATGAATATTTCGCCTAAAAGTGTTCGTTTTGATGAAAGTACAATGTGGGTGACTCTTGAAGATGGCCAGATCCTGACAGTGCCGCTGGCGCAATTTCCTGTTCTGCTGAACGCAACACCCGCACAGCGTCAGGATTGCGAAACCAGTGCTTATGGTTTGCATTGGGATGCTCTGGATGAAGATATTTCCATTGAGGGCTTAATCGTGGGAAAGCCGATCGCTAAACCGGCGACCCATACGAATGCGTCAGCGCTTTCTGCTCGCTAGCGCATACATCCGGCTTTCAGCGGCGAGGGCGAGCAGATTCGGGTCGTGCTCGCGGCTGTGTGGAAAGACCAGCGAAATGGTCTGGCGCATCTGGTAGGCTTCGGCCAGTGGCAGTAATTTCACCGTATTCTCATACACGCCTTTCATCCTGCCGGGAATCAGTGTGTAACCGACACCCGCCTGCACCAGACTCAGCATCGAGAAAATATCATTCACCCGCGTCACGATATCCGGTTCGAAACCGGCGACCTGAAAGGCTTCCTGAAAGCCGTGATAGGTGGCGAACCCTTCGGCCAGCGACACGAATTTCTTCTGTTTGTAATCGCGTAAATCCGCTGTGCCTTCTGAAATCAGTTCTGCGCTGGCCGGTGCGGCGAGGAAGATATCGTCCTGAAACAGCGGCAACTGATCGTAACGCTGGGCATCGACATTGGAATCACTGGTCGAAATCAGGATGGCATCCAGCTGACCGTCTTCCAGCTTGTGCAGTAAATCATTGTTGGACCCCATCACCAGTTCCAGTTCAAGCTCCGGACGGCGCAGTTTCAGCCCCATGATCAGGCGCGGAATGGTTTCCAGCGTCAGCGAATATAACGTGCCGACTTTCAGCCGCTTATCGCCAAAACCGGCGGCGCGCCGGGTCGCCAGGATACCGTGTTCCATTTGCTCGATGACCTGCGTCGCGTGCTCCAGCAGCGCTTCAGCCGCAGGCAGCGGCAGCAGATTGCGGCCACGATGGATAAACAGCGGGCAACGTAAGCCTTCTTCCAGTGAATGCAGGGCGCGATGCACGCTGACGCTGCTCAGACCGAGTTGTTCAGCAGTACGCGTGATGTTTTGCTTTTCCATATAAGCGAGGAAGATTTCGAGTTTACGGAAGGTGATTTCACTGTCGATCATGCAGGCTCCTGCGGGCGTAAACGAGGAGTGATGATAGCCGCGACGCGGCTATCAGGAAAGGCTTTGAATCAGTGTCGGGTGAGCTGATAGCTCACCGTGAGGCATTTCTTGCCGTCGGCGCAGCTTTTACAACTGCCGCTCAGACAACTGTCATCAGCTTCGACCACTTCTGCTTTGCGCATGGCGACCAGCCGTTCAAGCATCGCCTGCACCAGCGGTTGTGGTGCATTAAGCTGATGGCTGAGCTGGCGGGCATCTGCCCGCCCGGCCAGTGCGAGACTGTCGCGAACCTGAATCAGACTGGTCATCTCATCTCCTAGTGGCAATCGCTGCCGGTAGCGGGTTTACAACAGGCCGCCACATTGCGCGGTTGCAGATGAACGCTGACCCGGCTGCGGGCTTTGCGCAGGGCGGTTAAGACGAGGGCATTGAAAATCAGGACGATCAGGATAATGCCCGCGCTGTGTGCCGGATGCGTGCTGAACGTTGCCGCCTGATAGAACAGGGTTGCCAGTGAGTACGCCACGTTTAGCCCCCAGAAGATCGAGAACGTCATCCAGCTACGGCTGGTTTCACGGGCAATCGCCCCCATCACCGAGACGCAAGGCACGTAAAGCAATACAAAGATCAGGTAGCTGTAAGCCGAAATCGCCGAACCAAATTTGGTGCTCATGACGCCCATTGAGCTGACGCCCATTTCGCCGTCGCCTTTGCTGGCTTCGATCGGGTTCGACAGCACGCTGATGCTGAAGGTATCTTTCAGACCCTGCCAGGTTTCTTTCACCGCGCCGCCCAGTTCATCGAACAGGTTGAAGCTGGCCGCATCGAAGGCTTCATTGGTGATGTGTTCGGCGGTATATAGCGTGTTCAGCGTACCGACCACCACCTCTTTTGCCATCGCACCGGTGACCAGACCCACGGTCGCCTGCCAGTTGTCAGGATGTACGCCCATCGGCGAGAGCACCGGTGTCAGCACTTTACTGACTGACGCCAGCGCCGAGTCATTGATGTTATCCACCGCCTTGCCGCTGAACGAGAAACTGTTCAGTGCGCCGATGAAAATACTGGCAATCACGATTACCTTACCGGCGCGCAGTACGAAACCTTTCAGACGTTGCCATGTTTGCAGCAGCAGGCTTTTCAGGTGCGGTACGTGATACACCGGCAGTTCCATCACAAACGGCGAGGCTTCGCCGCGCATGATGGTGTATTTCAGCAGCAGTCCGGTCAGGATAGCGACCACGATGCCCAACAGATACAGCGAGAACACCACGGATGCGCCGTCCTGCCCGAAAAAGGCCGCAGAGAACACCGCAAAAATCGCCAGACGTGCGCCGCATGACATGAACGGCGCCATCATCACGGTGATCAGCCTTTCACGCGGCGCATCCAGCGTGCGGGCACCCATAATAGACGGCACGTTACAGCCGAAACCGACAATCAGTGGCACGAAGGATTTACCCGGCAGGCCGAGCGACTGCATCAGCCTGTCCATGACGAACGCGGCACGCGCCATATAACCGGAGTCTTCAAGGAACGACAGGAACAGATACATCATGCCGATTTGTGGCACCAGCGGCAGCACGGTATTGATACCGCCACCCAGCCCCTGTGCCAGAAAAATGGTCAGCCATTGCGGGAAATGCAGGGTAAAGCCAATCCACTGCATGCCCTGAATGAAAATCGCAGCGGAGCCGATATCGAAAATCGGCTGCAACGCACCACCGATGTTGATGGCCAGCACGAACATCAGATACATCACCAGCAGGAAAATCGGTACGCCCAGAAAGCGGTTGAGGATCACGCGATCGAGCACCTGCGTCAGTTTATTCGGCGCCGTAAGGTGGGAGTTGCTGATCTCTGCGCAAAGCGCCGCGATGCTCTGATAACGCGCATCGGCGATCAGCAGTGCCGGATCGTCCAGTTTCTGCTCAGCCAGCCGGGCTTTCACCTGCGGCAATAATGCCTGTGCGTTGCCTGCGTGCGTCTGGCTATAAATATCCCCTTCAAGAATTTGCAGTGCCAGCCAGCGGCGTTGTTGCAGCGCCATGGCTGGCGGCATTTCGGCGGCCAGGACATCGACTTCCTGTTGTAAAACCGGATGATATTGCACACGTTCCAGCACAGCCACTTGTGGCAATTCGTCGATGGCGGCTTTCAGTTCTTTGATGCCGCTGGCACGGGTAGAAACCAGCGCCACCACCGGGCAACCCAGACGAGCAGACAGCGCAGGGATATCAATATTGATGTTCTGTATTTTGGCGATATCCAGCATGTTCAGCGCCACGATGCATGGCACGCCCAGTTCCAGCAGTTGCAGTGTCAGGTATAAATTGCGCTCGAGGTTTGAGGCATCGACGACGTTGATCATCAGATCCGCGTCGCCACTCAGAATGTAATGGCAGGCAATTTGTTCATCGAGCGAAGTTTGCTCGGAAATGGTGGTCAGGGAATAGGTACCCGGTAAATCCACCAGCGTAATCTGGTGCGCTGCGGTGGCAAACTGACCTTCTTTGCGCTCGACGGTCACGCCAGCCCAGTTACCGACACGCTGGCGTGAACCGGTTAACTGATTGAAAAGCGTGGTCTTACCTGAGTTTGGGTTACCAATCAGGCCGATCGTTAATGGTTTCATTCGATAAAATCTACGTGTCAGAAAAGGTAAACATGCAAGCCCGGGGCCGCCGCGAAAAATGAACTGTCAAAGGCCTGATGTTGGGATCAGGCCATCATCTCGAGCTGGAGGAGATCGAGGTCTTTTCTGCGGACGACGAGGCTGGTACGGCGGGTTTCGATTTGTACCGGATCACCCATCGGCGCAACGCGGATAATGTTGAAAAATGACCCCGGTAACATCCCGAGTGACAACAGTTTCTGCCGGTAAGCCGGGCTGATTTCGTGTGAAAAGCCGGTAATTTTATAAGCACGTTTTGATTGAAGTTGCATAGTTCCTCGCGAAGCATTCAGGCATTTTGGGGGCAGCGTGACAAAGGTTACGCCGCGCTTCCGTGCCCGGTGATCTCACTTAACTGCGAAATATTGCTCAGAAATTGTCCATGGTGCGAAATTGTCAGCCTGTGGCTGACGGCGTATTGAATACGCAAAGAAGTACAAACGAGAATAGTTATCATAATTAGTACGCGTGTGGAGACAAAAGAAAAGAGGGGGTGCCTCTTCACGGGAATCTCCACCGCGTCGCTATCGTATGCCTGCCGGATGGCCGATTTATTGATTTACCTCAGTGATTGATTCATTAAGACAGAGTTTAAAAAGTGTCGAAAAAAGATACATAAAAAAAGCCGCTGGATATCAGCGGCTTTGGTGTGGCGGGGAAAAACGAAGAATTAACGTTTTTTGCCGAGCGCGGCGGCCAGAGCATCGGCCATCGCGTTATTGCCTGCTGGCGCGGCATTGTGGCCCGACGGTTTGTTTGGCGCGTGGCGTTTCTGATTGTCTCGTGAATCTGACGCTGGCGCGGAAGAACGGCGCGCGGGTGCTTCGCCCGGTTGCTCGTCCAGTCGCATGGTCAGCGCGATACGTTTGCGTTGCAGATCGACTTCCATCACTTTGACTTTGACGATGTCGCCCGCTTTCACCACCGTGTGGGGATCTTCGACGAATTTGTTCGCCAGTGACGAGATGTGAACCAGGCCGTCCTGATGGACACCAATATCGACGAACGCACCAAAGTTGGTGACGTTAGTGACAGAGCCTTCGAGGATCATGCCCGGCATCAGGTCGTTCATGGTTTCCACGCCCTCGGCAAAGGTCGCGGTTTTAAACTCTGGACGCGGATCGTGCCCCGGTTTTTCCAGCTCTTTGATAATGTCGGTGACCGTCGGCACACCGAACTGCTCATCGGTGAATTCGCTGGCTTTCAGGCCGCGCAGCACATTGGAATCGCCCATCAGTTCTTTCAGCGCCAGCTGTGTTGCCGCCAGAATGCGTTCCACTACCGGATAGGTTTCCGGGTGAACTGTCGAGGCATCAAGCGGGTTGTCGCCGTGGTTGATACGCAGGAAGCCCGCGCATTGCTCAAAGGCTTTTGGCCCCAGACGGCTGACTTTCAGCAACTGTTCGCGGTTACGGAACTGACCGTTTTCGTCGCGCCAGTTAACGATATTCTGCGCCATCATGCGTGTCAGACCGGCCACGCGGGTCAGCAGGGGAACGGATGCAGTATTGAGATCGACACCCACGGCGTTCACACAGTCTTCGACCACGGTATCGAGTTTTTTCGCCAGCTGAGACTGGCTGACGTCGTGCTGATACTGACCAACACCGATGGATTTCGGGTCGATTTTCACCAGTTCAGCCAGCGGATCTTGCAGACGTCGCGCAATGGAAACAGCACCACGAATCGAAACGTCCAGATCCGGGAATTCCAGCGCCGCCAGTTCGGAGGCGGAATACACCGATGCACCGGCTTCACTGACAATCACTTTCTGCGCTTTTACCGCCGGGAACTGTTTTTGCAGCTCAAGGAAGAAACGCTCGGTCTCGCGGGACGCGGTGCCATTACCGATCGCCACCAGTTCGACATTATGTTTGATGCACAGCGCGGCAACCTGTTGTGCGGCTTTTGCAGCCTGACCGGTATGGGGATAAACGGTATCGATATCCACCAGTTTGCCGGTGTTATCCACAACGGCGACTTTTACACCGGTACGTAAACCCGGATCCAGACCCATAGTGGCGCGCATACCGGCGGGGGCGGCCATCAGCAAATCGTGCATGTTGCGGGCAAAAACGTTGATCGCTTCATCTTCGGCGCGTTCGCGCACGGTGCCCATCAGCTCGGTTTCGAGGTGCAGCAGCACTTTGATACGCCATGTCCAGTTGACCACGGCACGACGCCAGACGTCAGCAGGCGCGTTGTTCAGGCGCAGGCCCAGATGGTCGATGATCAGTTGTTCGGCATAGCTTTCTTTTGGCGGCTCGTCATGCTGCGGATCGGCATTCAGCGCCAGTTGTAAGATACCTTCGTTGCGGCCGCGGAACATCGCCAGCGCGCGGTGCGAAGGCACCTGAGAAATCGGTTCGTGATGGTCGAAATAGTCGCGGAATTTCGCGCCTTCCTGCTCTTTACCTTCCACCATACGGGACGTCAGATGGGCGTTTTTCCACAGGTAATCGCGGACTTTCGCCAGCAGCGCGGCATCTTCAGCGAAACGCTCCATCAGAATGTAACGTGCGCCATCAAGGGCAGCTTTGGTGTCGGCCACGCCTTTATCGGCATCAATGAATTTTGCGGCAGCAGCGTCCGGCTCGTTTTGCGGATCGTTCCACAGCAATTCGGCCAGCGGCTCCAGACCGGCTTCGATAGCGATTTGTCCGCGGGTGCGGCGCTTGGGTTTGAACGGCAGGTAAAGGTCTTCCAGCTCGGTTTTGCTCAGCGTGGTATTAATGGCTTTTGCCAGGTCGTCGCTGAGTTTGCCCTGTTCCTCGATAGATTTGAGGATGGTCTGGCGGCGGTCTTCCAGCTCCCGCAGATAACCCAGACGGGTGTCCAACTGACGCAGTTGGGTATCGTCCAACCCACCGGTGACTTCCTTACGATACCGCGCAATAAACGGCACGGTATTACCTTCATCCAGCAGACGCACCACGGAAGCAACCTGCTCCGGGCGAACCTGCAATTCACTTGCGATAATGCGGCTCAGTTGATCATTCATAGGTCTGATATCAGTTTTTTTCGTTTAAAAAGCAGGGCACAGTTATACGGTTTGAAGACATAAAATGCCAGTCATCAGGCTGTCCGCCTGCGTGTTTTGAGAGTTAGCTGATCATTTCCCGTAGTCAATCTCATTGACGTACCAGGTCGCGTCGCCAACCGGCGTGGTGACCACCAGACTGTCGCCGACTTCTTTTTTCAACAGCGCGCGCGCCATCGGCGAGTCGATAGAAATGTAGTCTTTACGGCCAAAAATTTCGTCATATCCGACAATGCGGAAACGCTTGATGTCGCCGTCGTCATTTTCGACTTCCACCCAGGCACCAAAGAACACTTTGCCGTCCTGTTGCGGTGAATAATCGACGATGCGCAACTGTTCCATGCATTTGGTCAGATAGCGGATGCGGCGGTCGATTTCACGCAGCCGTTTCTTATTGTACTGGTAATCGGCATTTTCACTGCGGTCGCCCAGGCTTGCAGCCCAGGTGACCTTTTTGGTCACTTCGGGGCGTTCATCGCGCCACAGGAAATCCAGTTCAGTTTTGAGCTTGTCGTAGCCTTCACGGGTAATCAGTTTCGTCTTCATGTCACCTGTCGCTTTGCGCAAAATCCTCGCGCTATTGTTTCACACAATCGTGTCGCTGGCAGCGCAGAAATCAGCCGGAAATCCCCGGTTGCTGCTACGCTTTATCTGATGGCTTTTTAGGCGAATAATCATTATCCTGCGGCGCAATGCGTTGAATTTAATAAAAGTCCTGATTCGCATAAAAATATCACTTCTGGCGATGGTTCACAGGGATTAGGGGTACAGCAACAAATGGATTTATTAAAATTCTTACTTCGTCTGCCTTTTACATTGATAAAAGGTGTTTTCCGCGTGCTGGCTTTTGTTCTGGGCCTGCTGGGTCGTGTCTTCAAACCGCTGGTCGGGAATATTGACTGGCGGGCGCCTGCCTGGTGGACAGCCACTTCCGGCTGGCTGAAGCGCAGCTTTACGCGGATGGAAAATGGCGTAGATAAATACCCGAAAGCCATCAGTCTGGCGATTCTGGTTTTGCTGTGCGCCGCAGGTGCTGGCGTTTACGGCTGGCACTGGTGGCTCAATCGTCCGCAGCCGATAGAACCGGCGCCGATGGTTTATCAGAACACCAGCGTGAGCGTCAGCGGCCCCGAGTCCGTCAATTACGCCGCGCAAAAGCCTGCACCGCAGCAAGTCATTTTCAGTTTCCGCCATTCTGCCGCGCCCGTGACGGAAGTGGGCAAAGTGGTCGAAAAAGGGATTTCCCTGAAACCTGCCACGGAAGGTGAATGGAAATGGGTAAGTGGTTACACCTTAGTGTTCACGCCTAAAAATCCGCTGCCGATGGGCAACAAATATGATGTGAACTTCACCCCTGATGTGCTGCTTGCGCCACAAATTAAACTGGCGAAAACTCGCTATGAATTTTCTGCCCCGGCTTTCGGTTATCAGTTGGGTCAGGCCGAGTATTATCAGGACCCGCAGGATCCCCAAAAACGCAGCGCGATTTTTAACGTTAAATTCAACGCACCGGTGGATGTCGCCAGTTTCGAAAAACAGATTTCGCTTGGCCTGACCGAAGGGAAAGCCAAAACCGGGACGAAACTCAATTATTCTGTGGTCTATGACCAGAAGAAACTCAATGCCTGGGTACATTCCGAACCGCTGAAATCGCTGGATCACGGTGGTTCCGTGCGTGTCATCATTGGCGAAGGCGTGAAAGCCTCTGTACCCTCAAATGCCACCGCGCAGGCGAAGAATGGCGTGGTGTCCGTGCCGACGCTCTATAGTCTGACGGTGAACGAAGCCAGCGCGCAGGTGGTGGATGCCGATGGCGCGAAAGGCCAGCGTGCGCTGATCGTCGGGTTCAGCGACGCGGTCAAAGACAAAGATATCCGCCAGGCGGTCAAAGTCTGGTTACTGCCACAGCATAATCCAAACGATCAGGACGAAGCCAAAGGCCCGGATGATTACGCAAGCTGGGCAGTCGATAGCGTCGAGAATAATGTGCTCGCGCAGTCCACGCCGCTGAATATCCAGCTCAATGACGCGGAAAGTGATTATCAGCCGCAGTTCAGCTTCCGTTTCGATGCGCCAGCCCATCGCGCCATGCTGGTGGAAATTGACAATATTCTGACATCTTCCGGCGGCTATAAAATGCCGGAAAAAGTCTACCGTATCGTCCAGGTTCCGGATTATCCGAAATCCCTGCAATTTATGTCGCAAGGCTCGCTGCTGTCGGTCAACGGTGACAAGCAAATCAGCGTCGCGGCGCGTAACGTACCGGGGCTGCGCCTGGACATCAAACGGGTGATCCCGAGCCAGCTGCAACACATCGTGTCGTTCAAAAGTCGTGAATATTCATCGGCGGAATTTAACCGTCTGAATGACGAGTATTTCACCGAGCACTTCAAATATCAGACGGCGGTGAATAACGACAAGCCGGGTGAAGTGAATTATCAGGGCGTCGATCTTTCGCGTTATCTCTCCACCGATCCGGCGTCGCATCGCGGCGTATTCCTGCTGACGCTGTCGGAATGGGATCCGAAAAAGAAAGAAGTGAAACCGGAAGCTGATGACGACGGCAATGTGTATCAGGATGAAGACCAGAGCGGAGATGAAGCGCCGGTTGGCGATTCGCGATTCGTTGTTGTCACCGATTTGGGGATTATTGCCAAGCGTTCGCAGGATAAAACACGCGACGTATTTGTGCAGTCAATTCACAGCGGTACACCGGTGGCAAATGCGAAAGTCTCGGTTATTGCTAAAAACGGCGTCACGCTGCTGACTCAAACCACCGGTGCTGACGGGCATGTACGTTTCCCGGCGCTGGACGTTTATACCAGCGAGCGTCAGCCGGTGATGTTCCTGGTGGAAAAAGAGGGCGATGTCTCCTTCCTGCCAGCGGACCGGAATAACGATCGCGGCCTCGACTTCTCCCGTTTTGATGTTGATGGCGAAATCACCCCCAATGACCCGCGTACGCTGAGCAGTTATCTGTTCTCCGATCGCGGCGTTTATCGTCCGGGGGATACCTTCAATATCGGGTTGATCACCCGCGCTGCCGACTGGAGCAACGGGCTGACGGGTGTGCCGGTGCGTGCGGAAATTCACGACCCGCGCGACAAGCTGATGAGCACCATCCCGCTGACGCTCGGTGCCAGCGGTTTCAATGAGCTGAGTTATACCACTGACGATAATTCACCTACCGGTGAATGGAATGTCTATCTGTATCTGATCGGCAAAGACAACGAGTCTTCCACTTTGCTGGGACATACCTCAGTTAACGTCAAAGAGTTCGAGCCGGATCAGCTGAAGGTGAAATTGCAACTGACGCCGGAGCGCAAACAAGGCTGGGTGAAACCGTCAGAATTGCAGGCCAATATTGACGTGCAGAACCTGTTCGGTACGCCTGCGCAGGACCGGCGCGTGACCTCGAAACTGACGCTGCGCCCGATGTATCCGAGCTTCGATCAGTTCCCGGATTACGCTTTCTATGAGAACCGCCAGAACAGCGACGGTTTCGAAACGGAACTGGAAGACCGCACGACGGATGAAAAAGGCGCGGCGAATATCCCGCTGGATCTGAAATCTTACGCTGACGCGACCTATCAGTTGCAACTGCTGTCTGAGGCGTTCGTGGCCGGTGGCGGACGTTCCGTGGCCGCAACGGCTCGGGTGCTGGTATCGCCGTATGATTCTCTGGTCGGCGTAAAAGCCGACGGCGATTTAGGCTATATCAACCGCGATGCAGCGCGCCATCTGAACATTATTGCGGTCGACCCGTCACTGAAACAGATTGCGTTGCCGGATCTGAAAGTCGCGCTGATTGAACAGAAATACATTTCAGTGCTCACCAAACAGGATTCCGGCGTTTACAAATATCAGTCGAAAATGAAGGAAGTGCAGTTGTCGGAACAGCCGCTGTCACTGACGGCGCAGGGCAACGACCTGACGCTGGCGACGGATAAACCGGGTGATTTCGTGCTGGTTATTGAGGATGCGAAAGGCAACGTGCTGAACCGCATTGGCTATACCGTGGCCGGCAACGCCAACCTCAGCCGTTCACTGGACAGGAATGCCGAACTGAAGCTGAAACTCAATCAGGCGGAGTACCAGCCGGGTGAGGAAATCGAGGTATCCGTTAACGCGCCGTACACCGGCAGCGGGCTGATTACCATCGAGAAAGATAAAGTCTACAGCTGGCAGTGGTTCCACACCGACACCACCAGTTCGGTGCAGAAAATCCGTGTTCCTGCAGGCATGGAAGGCAACGGCTACATCAACGTGCAGTTCGTGCGTGATGTGAATTCCAATGAAATCTTTATGAGCCCGCTGAGCTACGGCGTGATGCCGTTCAAAATCAGCACTAAAGCCCGCCAGAACGCTCTCGAGGTCAACGCGCCTGAGGTGATTAAACCGGGGGAAAACCTGGTCATGACGGTGAAGACCGACGGCCCGCAACAGGTGGCGCTGTTTGCCGTCGATGAAGGGATTTTGCAGGTGGCGCGTTATCGCCTGAAAGATCCGCTGGAGTACTTCTTCCGTAAACGTGAACTGGGCGTGGAAAGCTCGCAAATTCTGGATCTTATCCTGCCGGAATTCAGCAAGCTGATGCAGCTCGCCGCCGCGCCGGGCGGTGACGCCGGTGAAGGGCTGGATCTGAACGTCAATCCGTTTAAACGTAAGCGCGACAAGCCGGTGGCGTACTGGTCGGGCATTACCGAAGTGAACGGCGAGAAGCAGTTTGATTATCCGGTGCCGGATTATTTCAACGGTAAAATCCGCGTGATGGCGATTTCCGTGACGCCGGACAAAATCGGTAAAGCGCAGACCTCGGCAACCGTGCGCGATAACTTCATCATGACGCCAAACGTGCCGTCGATGGTGGCACCGGGTGATGAGTTTGATGTCAGCGTAGGTGTCAGTAACAACCTCGAAGGGCTGAACGGCAAAAGCATTCCTGTTGCTATCCACCTGACTATACCGCCGCAGCTTGAAGTGGTGGGCAAAACCGATCAGAACCTGTCGCTGGCTGAAAAACGCGAGGGCGTGATTAATTTCCGCTTACGCGCCAAAGCCTTGCCGGGCGATGCGCCGCTGGTGTTTGAGGCGACGTATGGCGATAAAACCAGTCGCCGCACGATCAGTACGTCGGTGCGCCCGGCAATGCCGTTCCGCACGCAGTCGGTGATGGGACGCATGAACGGCAGCAGCCAGAACGTCGATAATCTGCGTCAGATGTTTGATGCTTACGCGGTGCGTAAAGCGGCGGTGTCCAACTCGCCGCTGGTACTGACCAGCGGGTTATCCCAGTATCTGGCGGATTATCCGTATTACTGTTCTGAGCAGATTGTCAGCCGCTCGGTGCCGCTGATCCTCGAAACCGTGCATCCGGAAATGCGTGGCAATCTCAGCCCGGCGGACAGCAGCAAGCAACTGAAAGATATGCTGGGGGTGCTGCGTTCACGACAGAACGACAGCGGCGCGATTGGCCTGTGGCGTTCATCGCCGCAAACCGATCCGTTCGTCACGCCGTATGTAGTGCAATATCTGCTGGAAGCCAAAGCGGCGGGCGTTGCGTTGCCAGCCGGTATGCTGGAAGAAGCCAATTCGGCACTGCGCGAACTGGCGGGAAATCAGAATGATGATTTGTATACCCTGCGTCTGCGCGCATGGGCGGTTTATTTGCTGACGCGTCAGGGTGAAATCACCACCAGTTCGCTGGCCTCGGTGCAGGACACCTTGCAGCAGCGCTATCCGGACACCTGGAAAACCGATCTCAGCGCGATGTATCTGGCGTCTTCTTACCGTCTGCTGAAAATGGATGATGAGGCGAATACGCTGTTGCAACCAACGTGGGCGCAACTGAGCAAGGCGTATGACAAAGCCTGGTGGACGCAAAGTTACTTTGATCCGCTGGTGCAGGACGCGACGCGGCTGTATCTGATCACCCGTCACTTCCCGGAAAAAGTCTCCGCGATTCCGCCACAGGTGCTGGAAAATATGGTCAAGGCACTGAAAGAGGAACGCTACACCACGTATTCCTCGGCAATGAGCATTCTGGCGCTGGAGAGTTATTCCGCACAGGTGGCGGCGCAGGCCACGGCACCGGATGCGCTGAAAATTACGCAACTAAGCAAAACCAAAAATGTCGAACCGCAGCTGATTTCACAGGTTCAGGGGCTGTTTGCTAAAGCGAATTTCACCGCTGACGCGCAGGCACTTCGCATTGAAAACGGCAATAACGCGCCCGCCTGGTACGTGGTGACGCAGGCGGGTTACGATCTGGCAGCGCCGAAGAAAGCCATTTCCCGCGGTCTGGAAATCACCCGCGATTACACCGATGAAAAAGGCAACGCAGTCACGCAGGTGACGCTGGGGCAGAAGATCAATGTGCATCTGAAAGTCCGCGCCAACTCGCAGGAAGGGCAGGACAATCTGGCGATTGTGGATTTGTTGCCGGGCGGATTCGAAGTGGTCCAGCAAACGCCACCGGAACCGGAATCTGACAGCAGTGATGAAAACAGTGAAGCAGAAGCTTCAGCGTCCTGGCAGTCACCGCTGGCGGCATCGGGTTCTACGTGGGCACCGGATTACAGCGATATTCGTGAAGATCGCGTGGTGATTTACGGCAGCGCCAGCACCGATGTGCAGGAGTTTGTGTATCAGATTAAAGCCACCAACACCGGCAGTTTCGTGATCCCTCCGGCTTACGGGGAAGCGATGTATAACCGTGAAGTTCAGGCGTTGTCGGTCAGTGATAAAAAACTGGTGGTCGTGCCGGCTGATGAAGCGGCTGTTGCTAAAAAATAACACAATGCAGAAGCCCCGCCGCTGATGGCGGGGCTTAACCTGTTCTGAGTAGCAAGATGATCACCTTTCGCGCATTTTCTAAAACAGCCAAACGTCTGCTGCAAAACATCGCGATGGCGGTTTTTTTACTGGCGATGATTATTGTGGCATGCCGCCTCTGGCCACATCCGCTCCTTTCTCAGGGCCAGCCTTTTTCCACCGTCTATTATGACCGTCAGGGTACGCTGATGCGTATCACGCTGGCGAACGACGACCGTTATCGCCTCTGGACGCCACTTGAACAGGTTTCTCCGCTGGCGGTGAAAAGCTTGTTGCTGCATGAAGATCGCTGGTTTTATATCAACCCCGGTTTTAACCCGTTCAGCCTGATGCGGGGGTTCTGGCGCAGCTATGTGACGGGTGGAAAGATGCAGGGCGGCTCCACTATCACGATGCAACTGGCGCGGATGCACTGGCATCTGAACACCCGCACGCCATCGGGTAAAATCATGCAGGTTCTGCGCGCGGTGCAACTGGAACTGAGTTATTCCAAACATGACATTCTCGAAGCCTATCTGAATACCGCACCGTACGGGCGAAATATTGAAAGCATTGGCGCGGCCAGCCTGATTTATTTCAACAAAGCCCCGAAGGATCTGACGTTACCGGAAGCACTGACGCTGGCGGTTCTGCCACAATCGCCGAGCTACCGTATCGACTCTAAAACCGGTGTTGTCGGTGCGGCGCTGACGCAGGCTCGTAACCGGCTTTTCCAGCGCTGGCAGGCCCATTATGCAACCGACAGCAGTCAGACTTCATTGTTCAGATTGCCGCTGGCACTGCGCCAGCCCGAACAGATGCCTTATATTGCGCCGCATTTCATCGAGCAGTTACGCCAGCAGAACCCGCAAATTATCCGCACGGATACCCGTATCGACACCACGCTGGATGCCGGTTTGCAGCGGCTGATCGAGCGGCAGGTGAATGCGTTTATCACCCGCAACGAAAGCCGTGGGATTCACAATGCTGCTGTTGTGCTGGCCGATACCCGTGATATGGGGGTGCGTGCGCTGGTCGGTTCCGCCGATTACTACAACCGTACGATTCAGGGGCAGGTGAACGGCACCAATGCGAAACGCTCGCCCGGTTCGGCGCTCAAACCGTTTATTTACGCGCTGGGCATGGAGCAGGGCGTGCTGCATCCGATGACTATTCTCAAAGATGTACCTTCAGCATTTGGGGCATATGCGCCGGAGAATTTCGACCGGCGATTTCTCGGACCAGTGACTGCCACCGATGCGCTGAACTTCAGCCGAAACATTCCGGCCGTGTATGTGGCTTCACAGCTTCGCCAGCCGACGTTCTATCAGTTTCTGCGTCTTTCCGGCGTGGCGGATATGTCCAGCGAGAACCATTATGGTTTATCGCTGGTGCTGGGCGGTGGCGAAGTGACGATGCAGGAACTGGCAAAACTGTACGCATTGCTGGCGAACCGTGGCGTCTTACAGCCGTTACGGATGCAGAAATCCGATCCGCGGCAGACAGCGCCGGTCAGGTTACTGAGTGAAGAGGCCAGTTTCATCACCCTCGATATGCTGCGCCAGCACCGCCGTCCGGGCGATACGCTGGCACAGGCACCGTCTTCACTGCCGGTTTACTGGAAAACCGGCACGTCCTGGGGCTTTCGTGATGCCTGGAGCGTGGGGGTTTTCGGGCCTTACGTGCTGGTTGTGTGGGAAGGGAATTTCGACAGCAAAGGCAACAACGTGTTTGTCGGTGCCGATGCGGCCGCGCCGCTGTTCTTCAATATTATCGACAGCATTACCGCCAGTTATCCTGATTTGCAGGAACCCAAACGCCCGTTTCCCAAAGGGTTGAAAAGGGTGGATATCTGCCTGGCCAGCGGTGATTTGCCGACGCCGTGGTGCCAGCAAAAAGGCAAAACCTGGTTTATTCCGGGCAAGTCGCCGATCAAAGTCGATACGGTTTACCGCCCGGTGCGCCTCGATAAACTGACCGGTGAAGTGGCATGCCCGCCTTATGAGGAGGACGAAACCCGTACGGAAGTGTTTGAGTTCTGGCCATCGGATCTGGCGAATGTTTTTGCACAGGCAGGGTTGCCAAAACGTAAGCCCCCGGCGAATCACTGCAAGGATGAGGGCGTTGACGTGAGTGGCAATCCGCCACGCATCACGTCACCGCTGAAAAATACCACCTACACGCTGCGGCAGTCACAGCAAGGCCGTGACCGGATTTCCTTTAATGCGGTCACGGATGCGGACAGTAAAACGGTGTACTGGTTTGTCGATGACATCTACCTCGGCAGCTCCGCCAGCAAATCCGCTATCGACTGGCGGCCTATCAATAACGGCCAGTATCGCATTCGCGCGGTGGACGACCACGGGCGCGCGGACAGCCGGTTGGTGAGTATTGAGATTGTGAACTGAACAGCGTGGCAGGCTTATCGGATATCTATTTTCAAGGTCGCCATCCCACTGAATTCGCCGGTATCCAGCCCGCCACCAATGAGGTTAATTGGGTAAGCCGTCATAGAAATGTTTCCCATACCGTTTTGATTCATGGGTAAGTTTCCAGATTCAAAAGGGATCGCTGTACCGCTGGCATTCTCAACGCGAATGCCAATATCGGCTTTATTGTCAGAAGGCCGGCGTCTGGCGACCAGCGTGTACTGATCTGTCAGGTCGTCCCCCTTCAACAGCATGGCAAGCTGTGTTCCTGCCGGGATCTTCGGCAATCCATTGGCTGTGCAGTCATACGTAATGTTGAACGTTACAGGAATAAACCCTCTGGGAGGCTGATTGAGCGTGGTGAATTTATTGGTGGCGATGGCACCGAAATTGACCGTGATCGTTTCACCTTTATTGATTTCGCAGCTTTGGGGTACGGTCAGTTTTCCGCTGACGTAGACGCGGGCAACAGGGGAGCCAAGCGGCGGGGCGGTCACTATGGCCGTACCTGATGACAAATAAATCTCAGCGATCTCTGTTCTTGGTATATCCAGTTCTCCGATAAAAGGGGTGGTGATATAAAAAGTTAATGAGCCTTGAGAACCAATGTTGAGGCTGGCACGGGTATTTTGCTGCACGCAAACGCCGTTATTATTTGCATCTGTGTGATGCGTGGCATCGCCAAGTGTTTTGGTCGTCGGCACCGGAACATCAGTTGCCGGAGGCAGATCAAGGCTTGCTTTGACATCAATGTGGTCATTAATTTTGTAATATCCCGGCTCAGTTCCCTTAGGTAAGGCGGTTTTTACGGTGTACATCAGTAGTACTCCACTGCGGCTGCTGGCATCGTTGTCGGTACAATTGCAGGCAATGGTGTAATTCTGCATTCCACCATTCATGTTTTTTTCATACTTTTTCCCTCTCTCGTTGTCCGACGCGGGGATGTCTTCATGAAGAAAGTTTTCATAACTCACGCCGGCACCATTTTCTGGCGAGCACATTGCCGATCCCGCTTGTGCGAGGGATGAAAAACTATTTATGGCGATCCCCAACAGTGCGAGCTTTATGAGTGATGTCAGGTTGTGCAAAACCTGTTTTTTAGTGTGCATGAATTATCCTTAAATACACTGAGCCGTCAGCGAATTCACCTGAGAGGTTGAGGCAGAAATGTTGAGTTGAGCCTGACATTGCTGAGATGCGTTATTCCCCCATTTGACATGAAGTAAAACGGGTTTTTCTAACGGGATACCTGACAGATAAACGACGCCGCCCTCATCCACGATATTGCTTTGTTTATCAGTGGCCGCCACGGCACCAAACGGGACTGTGGCCCCGTTTGGTCTGACAAGTGTCACCAAAACTCTGGCCCCCACTCGGGCATCAAAATGTGCCGTCACCATGGCGCCGGAATTCGGGATCACAATGGCTGAGGTATTTTCGATATCTACGTCGTCAGGCAGGGTGGTGGTGTCCATGGCGATACGGTTTTCGTTATACGCAGTCAGATACGGGACGACAGCAAAACCACGCCAGTCTGTTCTGACGCCAGGAAGATTTTGCAGACGTGCCCCACTGGCCCCATTGGTATCTATTAATGCAAAGGAATCACCGAGGGGTTGAGACAAAGTGGCGCCCCGGGAATGCGCCACGATCCCGCCGGCAATGCCGTAGCTGAGTTGCTGAGAATCCCTGCTGTAATTGTAACCTGCGTTGAGATTGCCAAAGGAGGAGCGGTAAGAAGAGTAAAGGTTGCTGCCGCTTTCACTGTTATGATCGGTATAACTTTGCTGAACTGAATAGCTCAGGCGACGATCGTCAAGCGCGGTTCCGCTTAATCCAACCTGATGCCGTGTCCCTTCGCCTTTCTGGTGAGAGACATTGTATGTCCCCCAGCTTTGTGGCAACCAACGGCTGAGCGGAATACGGACGTTCAGGGATATCTGTTGATCGTTATCCTGATCCTGTAACTGGCTGTAGGAATAGCTCAGGTTATAGCTGATACCAAACAGACTGTTGTTTAAGCCCAGTGAGAGATTCTTCTCCTTGCCGCTGTTGTTCCAGTAGTCCTGTTTGTATCCTGACAGATACAGGCTCGCGCCTTGCCACAATGTCTGATTGATATTGAACTGGATTTTACTGCGTTTGTGATAATCAAGTTCCGGAGCATTGTCGCCATCAAGATATTGTGTAGACTCATCGAAGTCGTAATATCCCGCACTTGAGTACCGATAGCTTGCCAGACTGAAATCTGTGTCGGTCATTTCAATATTTTTCGAATACTGGACGCGATATGACTGACCTGAGGTGGTTTGATTATTGTCCAGTGTGGAACGGGCATGGGTAACATCAGCCGAAATGCCGCCCAGCCACCGGAGGTTATAACCAATACCGATGAGTCCTGAGAGGTAATCTTCAGATACCACAGAGCCACCGTAGGACGTAATGGTGTTTGAAAGACCATAGATAGCCGTACCTTGAGCAAAGGTTGGCTCTTTCTCATTGTTATCTGTCGCGCGATAAGTCCCCGCTGTTGCGCTGTATTTCAAACGACCAGGGCGTTGCATGATGGGAATCGCTGAAAAAGGCTGATTAAACCGGCGTTCAGTCCCGTCAGCTTCTTTCACCGTTATCTCAAGATTTCCGCTGTAGGATGAGGGATAAAGATCGTTAATCTCAAAGGCACCCGGAGGGACAAAAGACTGATAAATAATGTGATCATTTTGCCGGATAGTGACTTCTGCATTTGAGTTTGCAATACCCCGTATGGTGGGTGCGAAACCGCGCTGGCTGTTTGGCAGCATATTATCGTCAGAAAAAAGCTGAACCCCGGAGAACGGGACACTGCTGAGGATTTCTCCGGAGGTCGAATTTTCACCGATTTGGAATTTTGATTTTAAGGTTTTGATATCCCGTTCGGCGTAGGTTGAGATCGTATCCCAACGCTTCTCATCTCCGCTGTTGCTGTAAGTCGTGTAATTACGTAAGCGCCACGGGCCTACGTTGAAGCCATTTTGCAGATTCAGGTATTGGCTGGAATCATCACTGCCATTTCGGTAACTCCGCTGGCCGCCTGAATAGGAATAATTTGAGAAAAGTACAGGCGCGCCATCATCCCATTTTTCCGGATCAATATAGTCTTCAGCTTTTTGAAGGATCGCTGCCTGCGGAATGCTGAAATTAAGCTGCATGAGGTAGAAATCAAATTTGACGTCTGCAGCAGGGATATATTGTGCAAGCGAACCCAAAGGTGCGTCCGGCTGATGATTTTTTAACGCCGGAAACGCATCAACATTGACGCCCAGTAACCGCAATATATCAGGCGTGATCTGTGGCTCAAGCGTGCCGTCTGGTTTGGGCAAGTAGCTGATTGAATGACGTATTTTTAATTTTTTATTCACATACAATGCAGTGTCGTAGTTACCTGGTAACTGTGCCTGGTCATTACTCTGGAACAACGAGAGGTCGACATCCCCAACATCACCGGCTTGACGCTCGATGAACTGAGGATCGAAATAGACATTTTCTGAACGGGCCGGGTGAGCGGCGAGTAATCCCAAAGCCGTACTGGCCAGCAGGCCACCCAGTTTTAGCACGAGCGGCGCGGAGGTCTTTTTAATATCTCCAGACAAGCTCTTCTGTAAAAATTTTTCATCCGTGAGCATAGTTTTCTCGTGCTTCTGAGTTGCCGTAATTAGGCGATTGCTGTGAGTTATGGCGTGGCTTTATTGGTCCGGTTACAAAGGTTGCTCATATCGTTCTGTCGTGCCGCCATAGTCATTTATCGCTTCCCATTTCACACTGTTGCCTGAGATTTTTGCGGGAAGAATGACATCCAGCTCGCTCAATGGCGCAATCATGGCCACCTCTTTTAAAAAAGTTGAGCCAATGCTGAGTGAACTGAAAACAACGTGATAAGGGCTCTGATTCTTGATAACGAGATGCCCGTTATTTCTGGAGAAAGTGAGCGCTTTCGGTGCTTCAAACGATTTTCCGGGCAGTTTTGTTGGCCGGTAAAAAAGCTTTATCCGCGTATTGACCACCAGTTTAAGTTCGTTTTTTGTATTTTTAGGCGTTGAAGGTATCGCTTTAACATTGATATAGAAAACGGACTCTCTGTCTGTCGGGAGGGCGCTGCCGTTATAGGAAATGCGCAGGTTACTTTCCTGTTGAGCATTCAGTCGAAATAGTGGCGGGGTGATAATAAAAGGACCGCGTGTTTTTTCTCCCCCCGCATCAACCCACGATTGTATGAGGAAAGGATTGTTATCGGCATTGTTTTTAACGGAAAGGGTAGCTTCCCTTTTATCTGCGTCATAAATAACGCGTGTCCGTCCGACAATAATTCCGCCGGCATAGGTTATTTGTGATGTAACTACTGAAGTTATAATGAAAAGTAATGTTAATATTTTTGACTTACCCATTCGAATATGAATCCTTACAGTAGCAATATATTCATGCGGTAATTGAATAAACGTATAAGAAATGCCCTGTAGAATTAATTTTTTACAGGGCAAGGCTCAAAGTACTTATCTGTAATCGAGAGTGACTTTCACGCGCGCGTCTGCCGCACCGGCAGTGATATCGCCAGGCAATTTAAACGACTCATAGTATGCGAGAAGGTTGACATTCATAACCTTTCCGGGGATTGGATAGATGATGTCAGGTAATCCGTTGATTTTCATTATCTCGTTGGTTTCTGCATCTTCGATTCTGATGCCGACACCATCCGCCATTTCATCACCGTAATCATTGCCCAGTGCAATCAAATCAGTGGTATCAGCAACGGTATCTGACTCCAGCCATATCCGGAAGTGAGGAGTAGGATTACTTTCAGTAACGACAGGACAGTTATCAAGTGGCAGGGTAAAAGGGATCTTCGGAGAGAGATCACCAATTTCCTGGAATTGAGCTGCTGAATAAGTCCCTAAAGGTATATTGAGCTCTTCACCCCCATTGATTTCACAGGCCTCTTCAACAATCGCACCCGTAAAATTAATAGCGCCATCGATTGCATAGCTATTTGCAGCCATAGCCAAAAATATCCCACCCGCTAAGAGCTTGAACTTGGTTTTCATTTTTTGCGTCCATTCAGAAATAAAAATTAGTGGTTAATCTAAAGATGACTTTATCGGATTAAATAAAGTGAATTCATCACCTTCAGACGCCGGATTCTATCAAGTGTTCTATACATTGAATAGTCGGTGGCATCCTGTCTAATTAAATGATAATGAGTTTTTAATCTGAAATATCACTGTCTATGATCTTTATGGTTTGGTTAATTCATTCAAATGATCAGTTGGTGGGTAAATGATCTATTTCTCAAATAAAATATTATCCTTATCGCTTTATTATTAATCAAACGAATAAGTAAAATCACCAAACTTTTATCCCCACGGGCACACTGAGATGATCATTTTCCTGATACTTTCAGCAGAAATGCTCAGTTAATGACCAGAAAAACGGACGAGCAGGTTTGCAGAGCGGGACACCCCGTAACAAACCAACCTTCGCTTGCGGAAGACTCCTCTGATATTGTTGATAAATTAGGAAATCCATAATCATTGTTACAATTTCGACTAGAATATATACCATTAAACGCTGTCTGTTTTGGCTGACTTTTCTAACAATACAAGCTTGAGGCATTCACGCCTTTGGGAGATTTAAATGCAAGAAAATCACAAGATTCTGGTGGTCGATGACGATATGCGCCTGCGTGCACTTTTGGAGCGTTATCTGACTGAACAGGGCTTCCAGGTGCGTAGCGTTGCCAATGCTGAACAAATGGACCGTTTGCTGACCCGTGAGTCATTCCACCTGATGGTTCTGGATCTGATGTTGCCTGGCGAAGATGGTTTATCTATCTGCCGTCGTCTGCGCAGCCAGAGTAACCCGATGCCGATCATCATGGTGACGGCGAAAGGGGAAGAAGTTGACCGTATCGTGGGGCTGGAAATTGGTGCCGACGACTACATTCCTAAGCCATTTAACCCGCGTGAACTGCTGGCGCGTATCCGCGCAGTCCTGCGCCGTCAGGCCAATGAACTGCCAGGCGCACCTTCTCAGGAAGAAGCGGTGATCTCATTTGGTAAGTTCAAACTGAATCTCGGCACCCGCGAAATGTTCCGTGAAGATGAACCTATGCCACTGACCAGTGGTGAGTTTGCTGTGCTGAAAGCGCTGGTAAGCCATCCGCGTGAGCCACTGTCCCGTGACAAGCTGATGAATCTGGCGCGTGGCCGTGAATACAGTGCGATGGAACGTTCTATCGATGTGCAGATTTCCCGTCTGCGTCGTATGGTAGAAGAAGATCCGGCGCACCCGCGCTATATCCAGACTGTCTGGGGTCTGGGCTACGTATTTGTACCGGACGGCAGTAAGGCATGAAGCGAATACGCTTTTCACCGCGTAGCTCGTTTGCCCGAACACTGTTATTAATCGTCACCTTGCTGTTCGTCAGCCTGGTGACGACCTATCTGGTGGTGCTGAACTTCGCCATTCTGCCCAGCCTGCAGCAGTTCAATAAGGTATTGGCATACGAAGTCCGTATGCTGATGACTGACCGGCTGCAGTTGGAAGATGGGACGTTGCTGGCGGTTCCACCGGCATTTCGTCGCGAAATCTACCGCGAACTGGGCATTTCTCTTTATACCAACTCTGCGGCCGAGGAGAGTGGCCTGCGCTGGGCGCAGCATTACGAATTCCTCAGTCAGCAGATGGCGCAGCAGCTCGGTGGTCCTACTGACGTGCGCGTCGAGGTCAATAAAAATACCCCGGTGGTGTGGCTGAAAACCTGGTTGTCGCCTGACATCTGGGTGCGGGTTCCCCTTACTGAAATCCATCAGGGTGATTTCTCTCCGCTGTTCCGCTATACGTTGGCGATTATGTTGCTGGCGATTGGTGGCGCGTGGCTGTTTATCCGTATACAGAACCGCCCCCTGGTTGAGCTGGAGCATGCGGCGTTGCAGGTAGGGAAAGGCATTATTCCGCCGCCGCTGCGTGAATACGGTGCGTCTGAAGTGCGTTCGGTGACGCGGGCGTTTAATCAGATGGCTGCCGGTGTCAAACTGCTGGCCGATGACCGTACCCTTCTGATGGCGGGCGTCAGCCATGATCTGCGTACGCCGCTGACGCGCATTCGTCTGGCGACCGAAATGATGAGTGACGATGACAGTTATCTCGCCGAGTCGATCAATAAAGATATCGAAGAGTGCAACGCGATTATTGAGCAGTTCATCGATTATCTGCGCACCGGACAGGAGATGCCGACCGAGATCACCGATCTTAACGGTATTCTGGGCGAAGTGATTGCGACGGAAAGCGGTTATGAACGTGAGATCGACTCTGGTCTGGCGGACGGCGAATTGCTGGTCAATGCTCATCCGCTGTCTATCAAACGTGCCGTGGTGAATATGGTGGTGAATGCCGCCCGTTATGGCGACGGCTGGATTAAAGTCAGTAGTGGTCGCGAATTGCAGCGGGCCTGGTTCCAGGTTGAAGACGACGGCCCGGGCATTGAGCCTGACCAGCTTAAGCATCTGTTTCAGCCATTTGTGCGTGGCGAAAGTGCGCGAACTACCAGCGGAACCGGACTCGGGCTGGCGATTGTTCAGCGCATTATTGATGCCCACTCAGGCACGCTGGATATCGGGAAAAGTGACCGCGGGGGATTACGAATTCGGGCCTATCTGCCGTTACCGGTTGAGATGCTGAAAGCGGTGGCGGTACAGCAAAAACTGGTTTGATTAAGGGGAGCCTTAATGATCCCTTTTATTCAGACAGGTGAAAGTTTCGGTTTCTCAATTTCGGCGATCACTTATCGCGCTGCGGCAGCTGAAACATAGCCAGCGCGGAGCGCGCAATAGAGCCCGGGATTCTTAAGGGGGGTGGCGATAAGCCACCTTTAAGACCGGAGTGCGTGGCAACCCACGGTTTAACAGCAGCCCAGCCGCTGGCTTAATTCTTCCTGCTCATCACATAATACTCTGCCGCTTCTTCCCGCCATCGTGGTGTTTCCGCCGTATCCCATGGATTAACTAACACCACGCCCGTGTGGGCAAACACTTCTGCGTGATCCGTGGCAAGCCCCGCCTGATGGTTCAGGCAGATTGCCGCGAGCTGCATATCACGCTCCGCCATCTCAATATTGGCCGCCTTCGATAAGGCCATCACACGCGGGTAATACAGCGCGCTGGCCGCATCAAACGGCAACAGCCTGCCCGCGAAATCCTGGTTCATCATCTCCAGCAAAGCGTCCGAAAGCGCGGCTTTCGGCTGATTCTCCGGCAGACTATCCGCCCAGCTGAAAAGCGCCGCGACGCTCAGGCTGGTCAGATACAGTTGTGTGGCGTCCTGCGCGTCCAGCCATTGCAGCACGTTCTTTTGCGGGAAGGGGCTAATCATCTCAAGGATGACGGCAGTATTGAGGATGATCATTTCGGTGGCAGTTCCAGATGTTCCACGCTCAGGGAAGAAAAGCGCTGGCGCAGCTGACTGCCCAGACCAAAATCAGGCACTGTAGTGGTCAGCGCCTGTTTTAGTATCAAACGTGCTTCTTCTTCCATCGAATGGCCTTTTCTGGCCGCCGCAATGCGCAATAATTCCTTCACATCATCATCCAGATTACGAACGGTAATCGTCGCCATATCAGGCTCCTCTGACAGCAATGCTGTCATTCTGAAATGCCAGCTGTGCTGGTTGCAATAAAAAAGGCGCGGAAGCCCGCGCCTGATAAGAGTTTGCCAGCAGATTAGCGTTTCGGTCCGGCACTGACCAGTGCGGCGCCAGCCGGGGTATCGGTGTATTTGTCGAAGTTATCGATAAATAACTGTGCCAGATGTTCAGCTTTTTCCTGCCACTGTTCACGGCTGGCGTAAGTATTGCGCGGATCCAGAATATGCGTGTCGACGCCCGGCAGCTCAACCGGCACCGCCAGATTAAACAGCGGCAGCGTGAAGGTTTCCGCATCATCAATGGTGCCGTTGAGGATCGCGTCGATAATAGCGCGGGTATTTTTCAGCGAAATACGTTTGCCTGTACCATTCCAGCCAGTGTTCACCAGATAGGCCTGAGCGCCTGCAGCTTCCATGCGCTTCACCAATACTTCGGAATATTGCGTCGGGTGCAGCATCAGGAACGCCGCACCAAAACAGGCAGAAAAGGTTGGCGTGGGTTCAGTGACACCGCGCTCAGTTCCGGCCAGCTTCGCAGTGAAACCGGACAGGAAATGGTATTGCGTTTGCGCAGCTGTGAGACGGGAAACCGGCGGCAATACGCCAAACGCATCGGCCGTCAGGAAAATCACTTTACTGGCGTGACCGGCTTTCGATACCGGTTTCACGATATTTTGAATGTGATAAATCGGGTAGGAGACACGGGTATTCTCAGTCTTGCTGCCGTCATTGAAGTCGATTTTGCCGTCTGCGCTGACCATCACGTTTTCCAGCAAGGCATCGCGTTTTATCGCACCGAAAATTTCCGGCTCGGCGTCTTTGCTCAGTTTGATGGTTTTGGCATAGCAGCCACCTTCAAAGTTAAAGACGCCGTCATCGTCCCAGCCGTGCTCATCATCGCCGATAAGCTGACGCTTCGGATCGGTGGATAGGGTGGTTTTGCCGGTACCGGAGAGACCAAAGAACACCGCCACATCGCCTTTTTCGCCGACGTTCGCCGAGCAATGCATTGAGGCGATACCCTGCAATGGCAGCAGATAGTTCATGACCGCGAACATGCCTTTCTTCATTTCGCCGCCGTACCACGAGCCGCCTATCAGCTGGATACGCTCGGTCAGATTGAAAGCGATGAAGTTTTCAGAATTCAGGCCCTGTTTCTGCCAGTCCGGATTGGTACATTTCGCGCCGTTCATCACGATGAAATCAGGCTCGAAATTTTCCAGTTCATTGACTTCGGGCCGAATGAACATGTTCTTGACGAAATGTGCCTGCCAGGCGACTTCCGTAATAAAGCGTACTTTCAGGCGTGAGTCTGCATTGGCACCGCAGAAGGCATCAACGATAAACAAACGTTTCCCGGATAGCTGCTTGCTGACCAGCGCCTTGAGTGATGTCCAGATTTCCTGCGACAGCGGTTTGTTATCATTTTTCCCTTTGCCCTGATCAGCCCACCAGAGCGTATCGCGTGTGGTGTCATCACGGACGATATATTTATCTTTCGGCGAGCGGCCGGTGAAAATGCCAGTATCGACATTCACTGCACCGAGCTCTGTCACCTGCCCGCGCTCATAACCTTCCAGGCCCGGGGCCGTCTCTTCTGCAAAAAGAGTTTCGTAATCAGGGTTATAGACAATTTCGCTATTCTGGTGGATCCCATACTGGGAGAGTGTTTCGGCGGTGATCCCGATAGTGGTAGGCATTTCCCTGCTCCTTGCTGAATTTGAATCCCGTAAATAGGGATAAATCAGTTGCTATTGTAGGTATATATCGCTTTTGTGCCACGACAGCTCTCAAAGAATAACGGTAGATGTGAATGTTTTTCCAGAATTGTGATGAAAAACCCGAAAGGTGTGCAAATGAGGTTATGGAATAGCAATAAAAAAGGGACTTTTCAGTGAAAAGTCCCTCAGGCTGCGCGTGTTAACGATCAATGAACGTGGTCATCTCCGGAATGAACGTCGCCGCCAGCTTTCAGTGTCGCCATATCCATCGCGTCAAATTCATAGTCCGTACCGCAATAATCGCAGTGCATCTCTATTTTTCCATCAGTTTCCAGCATGTCGAGCACATCTTCATCCGGCAGCGTCAGCAGCGCTGCTGCACAACGTTCGCGGGAACAGGTGCAACGGAAACAGACATTCTGCGGTTCATACAGGGTGACCTCTTCCTGATGATACAGACGATAAAGCACTTCGTTGGCAGGCAGGGTCAGCAGCTCTTGCGCCTTGATGGTGGTGGTCAGCTGTGCCAGATGGCTGAACTCTTCCGGATCAGTATCTTGCGCTGGCAGAACCTGCAACAACATGCCGCCTGCAGCAGGCTGGCCTTCAACTTCACCTGTGCGGATGAAGATGCGGGTTGGCAGCTGTTCTGACTGCATGAAGTAGTTTTCCAGACACTCTGCCAGGTTTTCGCCTTCCAGCCCCACGACGCCCTGATAGCGTTCGCCGACGGTCGGAGAAATCGTGATCACCATGTAGCCGTTGCCAATCATCTCTTTCAGCGAGCTGCCTTCGGTAATGTCACCCTGCAGACGTGCGACGCCGCGCAGTTCCTGCTTGTTGTTACCGTTGATCACGGCCAGTTTCAGCGGACCATCACCTTGCAACTGCACGGTAATATCGCCGTCAAATTTCAGGGTGGCAGTCAGCAGGCTGGTCGCCACCAACATTTCACCCAGCAGATTGCGCACTTCTGCCGGATAGTCGTGACCGGCAATAACCTGCTGGAAAGTTTCTTTGAGCGAGACCAGTTCACCGCGAACGGCGTGATGATTGAACAGGTAGCGATGCAGTTGGTCGTGATTAGACATAATTTTCTCTCTGTTTAGCGAACTCAAATCCTTCATCCCTCCTGGAAGGACTTTGGATTTATTCAGAATCGCCATATTTAAATTTGATCAGGTTGCGGCGTTCCTTTTTGTCCGGACGTCTGTCCGGATGCGGCATCGCGTTCATTTTGCGTGCTTCGGAGATTTTTTCCCGGCTGGCAATGCTCGCCTCAGTTTCCTGATACAGTTTCTGTGCTTCTTCTGCACTACGGCGCTGAGTGGTCAGCCCCAGAACGATGATCGTTTTTGAGTCATTTCCCTGACGCAATGTAATTTCGGCATTCAGTTCCATCAGCTTGCTGGGTTTCCCCCGCTGACCGTTGTAATGCACTTTGCCGCCATCAATCATCTCGCGTGCCAGCGCGCGGGTCTTATAAAAACGAGCCGCCCACAACCATTTATCGAGGCGCACTGCATTATCGTCGTCTTCCGTTTTACCTTTCATATTCTTCCCCTGAGCGTACCGGTGTTACTTAGCCGGGCCTGTTACGGGGTGAATTGCAGGCAACAGGCTGCGGTAATCATTGATGGAAGGATGTCCTTCAAATGACTTATTTGCCATGGTCGAGTCCGGATTTTCTATACCCAGACAATAGCGGATGCCGAAGGTTTTTGCCGCATTCAGGATCGGTTCACCGTCATCGACAAATAATGTCCTGTCGGGATTAAAGCCCGTTTGTTGCTGAACTGCAGACCACAGCCGCTGATCTTCCTTCGGATAACCAAATGTGTGGGTGGAAAGTAATAAATCAAGGTGCTGGTCTAATCCGGTATGTTCAATTTTAACGGAAAGACTGTGCGGATGCGCATTGGTGAGCAAAATTGTCTGTCGTCCGCTTTCACGCAGATGAGCCAGAAACGGCAGCGTGTCGTCGCGAAGACGCGCATTTTTGCCGATGCTCGTCGTCATCTGGTAGATATCCAGACTCAGCCTTTCACTCCAGTAGTCGAAGCAATACCAGTTCATGGTGTGCTGGACGGCAAGATATTCGTCATGAATTAACTGGCGCGCGTTTTCAAGCGGGATCGCACGCTGCTGGCTAAGGGCAAGAGGGACATCCTGCAACCAGAACTGGCTGTCAAAAGCCAGATCCAGCAATGTGCCGTCCATATCCAGTAAAACAGTATCGATGCATTGCCAGTCAAAATCGGGGGGCATGAAGACTCCAGGTTCTTGCGGCTGTGAGAAACCGCAGGGGTGAACAGATGAAAGCAGGGAAGGGCGTCAGGGTAGCATAATCTGACCGGGTGGCGCAGGGACACCCGGTGGTTTTCAGCCCAGTTTTTGCACGGGGATTGGCATTAATGTGGGATGAAAGCAGGAGTTATAATATTGCTGAATATCGTCGATTCTGCGCTTATCTTTGATGAAACGGCGGGTAAACAGCACGAGATTGACCGCCAGAACACCGATTAACAGTAACAGTAATAAGCTGGTGCCCAGATAGCGCCAGAGCGTTGAGATATCCGGCTCGCTGTGCAGCGAAATGTGACGGGTTCCGTTAGCATCAATGCTGATACTGGTGATCACGCCCTGCGCACTGAACGGTGTATGTAGCAGGAGTGTCGATAATTGTTGCAGTTGCTTCCACTGCTCCTGAGGCGGGTTAGCAAACACGCTGACCGGAGGCGTGGGCATTTCAATCAACTGGCGTCCTTCATCGTTACTGATCAAGAATCCGCCCGGTGGCGGGCTGTTAAGGCTGTCAGCGGCGCGACGGGTTTCCTGAACAAAGAAAGAAGACGTTGCGTTATTCACCAGTTCACTCAGCGATTGCGCGCTGACCGGACGCAGCAGAACGTTAATCCCCTGCAATGTGCCTGCTTTTGCCCGCTTCACCAGCGAATTCCAGTTGCTCGAATTGCCCAGATTCACCAGCGCATTTTTCAGACGAACACAATCGTTGCTGTTTCCGCATAGCGTTTCGGTTTTCAGCACGATATCCGCGAAATCATCAAGCAGGATCATCCCGGATTTCTCGATGGCGGTAGCCAGTTGCGGGTTAATGTTTTGCTCGGGCGTTTGGTTCTGGCCGGGATGCAGCTGGTTGTTCACCGTGGTTTGCAGCGCTGTAGCTGCATCAATAATTTCTGACTGCGGCACCGGCAGCGGCGTCGCGGTATTCCAGTAAATCGCGGAACAATCAAAAGGCATAAAACCGGATGCAGAACGGCTGGCCGCCGGTGGCACATAACACATGCCGGTACCCTGAACTTTCAGGGTGTCGCCGACGCGCAGGGCAGCCTTTTCCAGTTCCTGTACGCTGTTAACCTGCGAACTTTGTGCACCCTGCAGCCAGGCTACGCTGAGTTTGAGCGGCAGGCCAAGCGGCACATAAACCAGTAACGCCAGCAGCAAGAGGAAAGCGCTGGTGGCGAGCACCAGGTTTCTTCCCCACTGCTGGAGCGGGAATCTTTTCACTTCCTCGTGCAGTGTCAGATAGCTTCCCTGGCGGACAACGTGGCTGTTCATATAGACTTCCACGTCCGTTGGCTGTCCGAGATCACGACCAATATAGGGCTGCCAGTGAGGCGGATAAATCAGGTCTACCGCACCGAGCGAAATATTGCTGATATCACCTTGTTTGGATTCACCGAACAAACCCCAGCGTTTAGGTAAGCCGCGCAGGCAATGAATTTCCTTACGATTCTTACCTAAACGTTCAGACACAAACCGCCAGATAACCCAGGCGGCTAATCCTGCCGAAATCACCAGCAACCAGGGCAGAAATATCACCGGACTTTGCAGTGTGATGAAAAGCAGAAGCAGAATAGCGGAAACAGCCAGCGCTTCTTTTACACCATTCGAACGGGTCAGCGCATGCTCTTCACGTGTTTCGCGACGCACTTTGACCAGTTCAATATGCTCGCTTTCTTCATGACGGATAGACGCATTTTGCGGCTGAGAAGGTATCACCGCCGAAACCGGCGCCGGGCCTTCGTAAACGTGCTCGGTCAGCGTATGACCGTTGAGTGAAATCACCAGCGGCAGAGTCTGTGTTTTGATCAGCTCGACCTGGTTTTCCTGAGCAATGTATTGCTCCCAGAATGGCGGCAGGTGAATTTCAGTAGAATCGAGGAAGTAACGCCATTTGTTAGGATCTTCGCTCGCCACCCCATAACGGGTGATCGCGCGGGTCAGGCTATAAACATTTTCGCTTTTGGTGGTCAGCGTCAGTTTATCGCGCAGGATAATCAGATTATTGCGGTGGGTGATCGGTGTCTGGCCGAGGCCTTCATTTTGTCGCAGATAGCGTTCTACTGCGTCGCGTTCTTTCTGGGAGAGTTTGCGCTGACTGGGTGTGGAAAAACGCACGACTGACTCGCCGCGTTGGCGGCGACGCAATACGAGCCAAAAATAAGACGCTGTGGCAATAATTGCGATACACAACAACACCAGTGTCACGACTACTGTGCTCATCCGATCCCCGTTCAGACGTGGGTGACTTACGTCAACTCTGTGAAAGTATTATACATATAACGAAATGCACATTCTGCGCATGGGTGCTTTTTGATAGGAATTTTATTATTGTTAACCTGAATCGCGTGCACAAAAATACCACGCTAGAGGATACCTGCATTTGGGAATTAACGGGTATCGGTATAATCCTATTTTTAAGTGAGAGTGTTTTTGTTAAAGCAAAAATGTGACAGCCATGAGTCAACGTGTTTTTTTTGCGCGATTAACGGCGATTATTTAGTGATATTTTGAACGGGAAACAGGCAGGACAAAGACAGTTTTTCAGTAAAGATTGCGATGCTGACGCTCCTTAACGCACAATGACTACCGGTAGCGGCTTTTGAACAGACAAACGAACCCATTAGAACACCTCTGGTCAGGTGAATAATAAGTTGGGGATGAGATGACACAACACCTGCAAAAACCGAAAATTACGAAGGTGGAAACCGTAGCCCGTTCGCGATTATTCACCATCGAATCTGTTGATCTGACATTCAGCAATGGCGCTGAACGCGTGTATGAACGCATGCGTCCTTCCGATCGCGAAGCGGTGATGATTGTACCGATCATTGATGATGAGCTGTTGTTAATTCAGGAATATGCCGTTGGGATTGAAAGCTACGAGCTGGGTTTCCCCAAGGGCCTGATTGATCCGGGTGAAGGTGTGCTTGAGGCGGCGAACCGGGAACTGATGGAAGAAGTGGGCTACGGTGCACGGCACTTTGACGTGCTGGCAAAACTGACCATGGCACCTTCTTACTTCTCCAGTCGCATGAATATCGTCATTGCTAAAGATTTGTATATGAAAAGCCTGGAAGGTGATGAGCCGGAGCCTTTGCCACAAACGCGCTGGCCGGTGTCACGCATGATGGAACTGCTGCAACATCCCGATTTTTGCGAAGCCCGCAACGTGAGTGCGTTATTTCTGGCGCATGAGTTTCTGATGCGCAATGCCCGCTGAGCCTGCGATAAAACCTCATTAAAAAAGCCGGTCATGCATTACGCAGACCGGCTTTTTGCTTTACAGCTCAGGCATCAGAACAGTTCGTGTTCCTGACCGTTATCCATGATGGTTGTTCCGACCTCATGCACAGCATGTTCTGTCGGCTGAGTCCCGTCGATAAAGTATTCCGGGCGACTGTTACCGCCGCCGTCAGAAAGCTTACCGGTACTCTTATCGATAGTGACGGTCACCACACCCGGAGGCGGAGTCTGTGGCTGTTCCGGCACTCCTTCCAGCACGGCTTTCATGTAATCATCCCAGGCTGGCTGAGCACTTTTCGCGCCGCCTTCGGCACCGGAGATTTGATCCGGGATGACACCGGAAGCCGTCGAACGGCCTAAATCACGACGGTGATCGTCAAAGCCAATCCAGACTGATGTCACCACGTCAGGGCCATATCCGGAGAACCAGGCATCTTTCGAGCTGTTGGTTGTCCCGGTTTTGCCGCCAATGTCGTGACGTTTCAGGTCGCGTCCTGCGCGCCAGCCCGTCCCCATCCAGCCCGGTTCCCCGAAGATGTTGGAGTTCAGTGCATCACTGATCAGGAATGACAGAGGAGTACTGATCACATGCGGTGCGTATTGCTGTGCGGCATCAACCTGTGGCGAGTTCGGCGGAACCTGCTCAAGTTGTGGCGTTGGCACACTGGTATTGTTATTGATGGTGGACGTAGCAACATTTTCTACGTTGTCATCCGACAGCACGGCAGATTTCTGCGTATCCCCATAAATAACCGGAATATTACAGGTACGGCAGGCGATTTTAGGTTTAGCTTCAAACTGAACCTGGCCGGATTCATCCACGATTTTGGTGATGAAATACGGGTCAACCAGATAACCGCCGTTGGTCAGTGTGGCGTAACCGCGCACCACCTGTAACGGAGTGAATGAAGCAGAACCCAATGCCAGTGATTCGGAATGAACAATGTTCGCCGCCGGGAAGCCAAAACGCTGCAGATATTCAGCCGCGTAATCCACACCCATCGCACGCATCGCACGCACCATCACCACGTTTTTAGACTCGCCCAGACCCTGACGTAAACGGATCGGACCGTAATACGTTGGCGGGGAGTTCTTCGGCCGCCAGTCGGTACCTGCACCGGCATCCCAGCGGGTGATTGGCATGTCATTCAGGATAGTCGCCAGCGTCAGGCCTTTATCCATTGCTGCGGTATACAGGAAAGGTTTGATGTTCGAACCGAGCTGACGAACCGCCTGATTGGCGCGGTTAAACTTACTCTGGTTGAAGTCAAACCCGCCGACCAGCGCTTCAATGGCACCGTCGTTTGGATTGAGTGAAACGATGGCTGAGTTGACATCAGGCACCTGCGCCAGCCACCAGTCATCCCCCACTTTACGTACCCAAACTTGCTGACCAGGGCGCACCACGTCAGTGACTTTTTTCGGTGTCGGGCCCTGAGCATTGTCATTACGGTAAGGTCGCGCCCAGCGCATGCCGCTGAATGGCAGGCTGATGACCGCGCGGTTGGACATCGTTGCCGTCGCCTGAGCGTCGTCCGTTGCGGTGATAACGGCCGGGAACAGCGGGCCATACACCGGCAGGGTTTTCAGCGACTGAACAATCTTGTCCTGATCCCACGCAGGTTCACCCACTTTCCATAACTGATTTGACGGGCCACGGTAACCGTGGCGCATATCGTAATTGAGCACGTTGGTGCGCAGGGCTTCCTGCGCGGCCAGCTGGGTTTTCTTGGTAATGGTGGTGTAAACCATGTAGCCATCGTTATAAGCGTTGTCGCCATAACGTTTCACCATCTCCTGACGCACCATTTCGGTCAGATACGGCGCAGAAAACTCGATATGTGGAGCATGATAATTCGCCACCAGCGGCTCAGCACGCGCCTGATCGTACTGGGCCTGCGTGATGTATTTCTCATCCAGCATACGCGCCAGTACGGTGTTGCGACGCGCCAGAGAACGATCGTGAGAATACAGCGGATTGAAGGTTGACGGTGCTTTTGGCAGACCGGCAATCACCGCCATTTCACTGAGCGTCAGCTGGTTGACATTTTTCCCGAAGTAAACCTGTGCAGCGGCACCCACGCCATACGCGCGATAACCGAGATAGATCTTATTCAGATACAGCTCAAGGATTTCATCTTTGGACATCATCTGCTCAATGCGGATGGCCAGAAATGCTTCCTTGATTTTACGGGTCAGCGTGCGTTCAGGACTCAGGAAGAAGTTACGGGCCAGTTGCTGAGTAATAGTACTCGCGCCCTGTGAGGCGTGGCCGGACACCAGCGCAACGGAAGCCGCACGGAAAATACCGATCGGGTCCACGCCGTGATGTTCATAGAAACGACTGTCTTCTGTCGCGATAAACGCATGCACCAGTTCCGGTGGGATCTGGTCGAGTTTCAGTGGGATACGGCGCTTTTCACCATATTGAGCGATTAAATCACCCTCGGCACTGAAAACTTGCATCGGTGTTTGCAAGCGCACGTCTTTAAGCGTGGCGACATCGGGTAGCTGTGGCTCGATATATTTATACAAACCGAAGATCGAGGCGGCTCCCAGCAAAATGCAACACACTGCAAGAATCAATAAATACTTTACGAACTTCACCTGAGATTTCCCATTAAGTGTCAATTGGGCAGTTTATAAACAACCGCGCGGTAGTATAAAGGCAAGCCAGCAACATGGATACGTTCTTTTATTTACCTGACGATATGGAGATTGGGCGAAAATGCGACTACAAGCATGGCAGGTAGGTCTGGATATTCAAGCCGGTTTTGCCCGTGCGATCGCCGTTCAGCGGCGGCGTCATGGCTGGCAATTACGTCACTGGTGGCAGCATCCTTTGCCTCCTTTCACATTGCGGGAGGGGATATTACATGAGACCGCGCCGCTGATCGCCCTTTTATCGTGCTGGCGAAAAACGCTGCCGACGTCGTTTTCATTACGAATAAGCCTTCCTGCACAACGTATTATGCAACAGCGAATGGCCGCGCCCGATGCCCGGTTGGGTGAGCCGCAGCGCAGTGCGTTTATTTTCGCTAACGCCGCGAAACAATTCCCCCTCGGCATGGAACATCTGGTGATGGACTACCGGGCTGATCCTCATGGTGATAATCAGTTGGTGGTTACAGCCGCAAGGCAGCAGGAAATTGAACAGTGGGTGCGATGCATGGCGCAGGCACGGTTGTTCCCGGATGCTATTGAACTGGCCCCTTGCGCACTTCAGATGGCGGCCTGTGCTGCTGGCGTTCCGGGTGATGCATTGCTGATTCATCCCCTTGACGATGCCTTTCTCTGGGCTTCGCCGCACAGCTTGCCGTTCCAGTTTGGCTTGCTGGATCACGCAGAGGCCATGACTGAAACCTCAATTTCTCAGAAGATCCGCACACAGTATCGCGCGGCCGCATTATGCCACGCGGAGGACTATTTCAGTGGCGAATCGCCATCTGCGGTAATGCAATGCTGGTCGCCATTAAGCGCAATCGCGCAATTGTCCGCGCCTTTGCCTGCGAATCCCGGTGCATTTGCGCCCGCCGTCGGGCTGGCTATTCGTCAGGCGGATTACTGATGCTCCAGGTCAATTTATTACCGTGGCGAAAGCTGCGCCGTCAAAAGCGGATGCGTTGCTGGCTGAAGATTTTCGTTTCGTTTCCGGTCTCTGTGGTGGTCTGTGCCTGGCTTCTGGCCGCTTTCATTGTGCAGGAGCGGACGTTATTGCAGGTGAAGCTGTCAGCGCTAAATTCAGGCATTCAAAAGATTATGCTTCAGCAGCGTCGTGTGGAGGCCGCATCAGCACAGGTAAAGGTTCTGACTGAAGCACGTCTTTTGAGCCACCAGCGTGTGCAGCGGAGCCGGGACTATCTGCAATTATTGGAGCTGCTGGCGTTAAAGATGCCCGAAGAACTGTGGCTGACTGAGCTGACAGAACATCAGGGAATGCTGACGTTAAAAGGCGAGGGGCGGTTGTACCACGACATTCTGGCATTGAGCGACATGCTGTCGGCAGGAGACTTGCTCAGCAAGGTCAGTCTTTCTGATGTACAGCAACAGCCCAACCAGAATCTGAGCTTCGTGATGAAAACGCAGTTTCGCGCTGAAAGGCCACTGCCTGCGCCGGAAGTACCGCAATGACAGGTTTTCTATCAGAGCGTATTGAACCGCTGATGGAAAAACCCGGCTGGCAGCGGGTATTCATTCTGACCGCATGTTTAGTGATGATGGTTTTAACGCTGTATCAGTTCGGATTGCGCGGATTATGGCAGCAACAGGAAACCCTGAAACGGGAGATTGACATCGCACAACAGACCCTTTCCCTGGCTCAGGTGACGCTAATGCGCATGATTCCACTGGAAAGACTGGAGCAGGAACTGGCCGGTAATGCGACATCACTGCGCAAAAGCCTGCCTCTGGAGCAAGCGTTTTCCCGGCCACTGAAAGACTCTCAGGCGGTGCTGATTCGCTGGCAACCCGTTTCGCAACCGAAACAAGAACCGCAGGGTGAATTGCAATTGCAGGTGACTTTTACCGAACTGATGCATTTTCTTCATGCGCTGTTGCAACGTCCCGAACAGCCTGCGTTTAGCGAGCTGAATCTGCATACCACCGGTAGTGGTGGGATGAACGCATCAGTGTTACTGACACAAACTGCGCCAGCGGCGGAGTTTGTTAGCGGTGTCGTCGCGTCGAAAGCCGTGCGTGATCCGTTTAATGTGCCACAGACACCCGACTGTGCTGGTATTTCTCCATTATCTGAATGGCTGTTAAGCGGGATTTCAGATGTCGGAGGGCAACGTTATGGCTGGCTGCTTTCTCCGCAGGGGCGCTGGAATAAAGTCGAAACAGGTTCACTCGTTGGGATGCCGCAATGGACGGTTGAAGTGCTCAGCAGTGTGCAGGTTGAACTTAGCCTCAGTGACGCACGTTGCGGCTTACAGCGTCAGATTATCAGGCTGGGTAAAGGTAATGATTCTCCAGGGAAAGGAAAATAATGAAATACGTAAATAAACGGATTGTGCTGTTTTTGCTGTGTTTATGTCTTAGCCCGGTGAAAGCCGGTACGTCACCGCTGATTTCGCTGGAGTTTCAGTCCTCGCCGGTCGGTTTGGTATTGCAGGCGCTGGCGGATGCCCGGCATCTGAATCTGGTCACCGCACCGGGTTTGGACGGGCAGATGAGTGTGAAACTCAAAGATGTGCCGTGGCAGCAGGCGCTCGACATCATTCTGCAAATGAACCATCTCACCAGTCAGTTGCAGGGCAACGTTTTATTGGTGTCGCCTGAAGAAGACCCGCAGGTTGTACAACAGCGGATAAAAGATGCCGCCGATCAGCAGGCGCTGCAAAGCCCGCTGATCAGCCTCACCGTCCCTTTGCAATATGCGGATGCGAAAGAGACGGCGCTTAGCCTGAACGCTCAGAAAGGATCGCTGTTGTCGCAAAAAGGCAATGCTTCTGCAGATACCCGCACCAATACGCTATTGTTACGTGACACGCAGGCGGCGCTGGATGTGGTGGCACCGTGGGTAAAGGAGATGGATTTACCCCTCCAGCAGGTCCAGCTGGCGGCGCATATCGTCACCATGAACAGCGAAAGCCTGCGCGAACTTGGAGTGCGCTGGGGATTTACCGGGGAGGAACCCATTACAAAAGCGGTGCGCATGAACAATTTCAGTATGGGAATGCCGGTCGAAAATCCGATATTTACTGCCGGCTTCAATCTTGCTCACATCAGCGGGCGGATCCTTGATCTCGAACTGACGGCGCTTGAGCAGGAAGATAAGGTCGATATTATTGCCAGCCCGCGGCTGCTGACGGCGCATATGCAGACTGCCAGTATTAAACAGGGAACGGAAATCCCGTATCAGGTTTCCAGCGGGGCGAGTGGCAGCACGTCGATCGAATTCAAAGAAGCAGTGCTGGGAATGGAAGTCATGCCGAAAATTCAGCGTGACGGGCGTATTCAACTGGCGTTGCAGATTAGCCAGAACATGCCGGGGCGAAGTATCAAACAGTCCGAAGGCGAGGCGCTGGCGATCGATAAGCAGGAAATAAAAACCCAGGTGACGGTAAAAAACGGGGAAACGATCGTACTCGGCGGGATATTCCAGCGTAAAAACCAAAAAACGGATACGAAAGTCCCTGTCCTGGGTGACATTCCGGTGGTCGGTTCTTTGTTTAAACACCAATACACCAATGAACAGCGGCGTGAGTTGGTGATTTTCATCACTCCGACCTTAATCCTCACCCGTTAAATGGGTATTCTTACCCCTTGTAAATGACTTAATATCGTTGAGCGCATGCAACTTTTTGTGTTGCAAGAGGCTTCTGAGTTTGACGCTGCCGTCGATTTAGCTTACAAGGGTTACCGAATTGAGCACCGTGATCTTTTTATTACGACAGACACGCCGATAAAAACGTACGGTTTCCCTCCTGCGGCGTGCAAAGTGATTTATTCGGTTGCCAAACTACCAAGAGTGTTGAGATAATTTTTTTCTGATCTCGCACTATATCGCTCATGAGGTTTCAGTTTAGGTCCCGCCGCTAATTTGATTGGCGGGGCGGGTTATCATCAACGAATTGTCTTAGTAATACCGAAAAACATGGCAGAGAAACGCAATATCTTTCTGGTTGGGCCTATGGGTGCCGGCAAAAGCACTATTGGTCGACAGTTAGCTCAGCAACTCAATATGGAGTTTTTCGACTCCGATCACGAAATTGAGCGACGTACCGGAGCTGATGTGGGCTGGGTATTTGATTTGGAAGGCGAAGACGGATTCCGCGACCGCGAAGAAAAAGTGATCAACGAACTGACCGAAAAACAAGGCATTGTTCTGGCGACAGGTGGCGGTTCCGTGAAATCACGTGAAACCCGTAACCGTTTGTCAGCGCGTGGCGTTGTCGTCTATCTTGAAACTACCATCGAAAAACAACTGGCGCGTACACAACGCGACAAAAAACGTCCATTATTACAAGTGAGTGCTCCGCCGCGTGAAGTGCTTGAAGCACTGGCGAGAGAGCGCAATCCTTTGTATGAAGAGATTGCCGACGTCACTATTCGTACCGATGATCAAAGTGCCAAAGTCGTTGCTAACCAGATTATCAATATGCTGGAAAGTAACTGATTATTGGTGTCCATCATTGCCTGAGGGTGTCAGTTAAAGAAGGTCACAGAGCACGACATGGAGAGGATTACCGTAACGTTAGGGGAGCGTAGCTACCCCATTACGATTGCTGCCGGATTGTTCCACGATCCGGCTTCTTTTATGCCGGTAAAGGCAGGCGATCAGGTCATGATAGTGACCAATGAAACCCTTGCCCCTCTCTATCTGGATGCAATTCGTTCAGTGCTGGAGCAGGCAGGCGTTCGTGTTGATCAGGTCATTTTGCCTGATGGTGAACAATACAAATCCCTGACTGTTCTGAATGACGTGTTCTCCGCGCTACTCGAAAAGCCGCACGGACGTGATACGACTTTGATCGCTCTTGGTGGTGGCGTAGTCGGTGATTTAACCGGCTTCGCTGCAGCCAGTTATCAGCGCGGTGTACGCTTTGTTCAGGTGCCAACCACGCTGCTTTCTCAGGTTGATTCCTCCGTTGGCGGTAAAACAGCGGTAAACCATCCGCTCGGAAAAAACATGATCGGCGCTTTTTATCAGCCTGCGTCGGTGGTGGTTGATCTCGACTGTCTGCGAACTCTGCCTGCCCGCGAAATGTCATCGGGTCTTGCGGAAGTTATCAAATACGGCATTATTTTGGATGCTGATTTCTTTGTGTGGCTTGAAGACAACATGGACGCTTTACTGGCGCTGGATATGAATGCGCTGGCGTATTGCATCCGTCGTTGCTGCGAGCTGAAAGCCGAGGTTGTGGCTGCCGATGAACGTGAAAACGGACTGCGCGCCTTGCTGAATCTGGGCCATACTTACGGCCATGCTATTGAAGCAGAAATGGGTTACGGTAACTGGTTACATGGCGAAGCTGTGGCAGCTGGAATGGTGATGGCTTGTTATACGGCCCATCGCCTGGGGCAGTTCAGTCTGGGTGATATCGCCCGGGTGAAAGCCCTGCTGACCCGCGCAGGTTTGCCTGTGACGGGCCCCGAAGTTATGGACGCGCAGTCTTATCTGCCGCACATGATGCGTGATAAGAAAGTACTGGCTGGCGAGCTGCGTCTGGTTTTACCGAAAGCAATTGGTCAGTCTGAAGTACGCTCCGGCGTATCGCATGAAATGGTGCTGGCTTCGATTGAAGATTGCCGTTAAGACTGTGGCCATAATGATGGCCAGATAACGACCGATTTTACGTTTGCCAGCAAAGCTTTATATTTTTAGTCAGGATAGTTGCTCCGCGTAAAGCCTCTTGAGGCTTTTGCCGGGTTGGAGGTTTTAGATGGATGATTTAACACCGGAAGACGATCTCAAACCAGACACCAGCGATCGCCGCCCACCGCGCGCGCGCAAACCGTCTCCTTCCATTCCAAAAGTCGCTGTATCCCGTCAGTACGTGATGATCGGCATCGGGATTGTGGTGCTGGTATTGCTGATTGTCGGTATCGGCTCAGCCATGAAGTCACCTTCCTCCAGCCAGCCTGCTCAGCAGACCAATGGTCCGAAAGACATCAGTCTCTCAGGTAACGATGCTGCGGCACCTGCTCAACCTTCTGCTCAGGCTCAGGCTAATACGGCGCAAGCCGTAGACGGTCAACAGCCAGCTGATGGCCAGCAACCGAAGAGTATCGGTTTACCGCCAGTTTCCCCGACACCAACCGAAGCCGAGCCTGTTCCCAATAATGGTCAGGCGAAAGAACGTGTCGATTTGCCGGGTGATATGAGCGATGCGCTTTCTTCCCAGCAAAATCAGGTCGATGGCGTGGCACAAGGCAGTATGGCACCTGCGGCTCAGTCACTGACTTCTTTGCCGACCGCACCAGCGACCGTCAACGGTTCAGCTCATACTCAGGCGCCGGCAGGTTCTCAGCCGTCAGCCACCCATGTACGTCCGGCACAGTCTTCGCGTAATGCGCAGCCTGCTCATACCTCGAAACAGGCTGAGCATAAGACATCAGCAACGGCGTCGCATACCGCGAAAACGCCGGCAACCAAATCCTCCGCGTCACCTGCTCCGGTTGCCTCTGCACCGGCAACAGCTTCTGGCAGCACATCTGCCATTAAGTCTGCGCCAGGTACGCACTTTACCCTGCAACTGAGCGGCGCTTCTCAGTCCAATACACTGAATGCGTTTGCAAAACAGCAGGGCCTGAAAAATTATCTGGTTTATCAGACCGCCCGCGACGGGAAGCCGTGGTTTGTACTGGTGAGTGGTAACTACGCTTCTTCTGCAGAAGCCAAACGTGCTATTTCCAGCTTGCCTGCGGAAGTTCAGGCGAAAAAACCGTGGGTCAAGCCTGTACATCAGGTACAGCAAGACCTGAAAAAATGAAACTGATCTCAACGCGATTTGCTGTCTAAAAACAGGATACAATCCGCGGCTGTGAATTGTATATAAGTAGCTAACTGACGGCATGAAGAAGAACCGCGCGTTTTTGAAGTGGGCTGGCGGCAAATACCCGCTGATTGATGACATCAAACGTCATCTTCCTGTGGGAGATTGTCTGATTGAGCCTTTTGTTGGCGCGGGCTCCGTATTTTTGAATACCGAGTATGACGCTTATATTCTGGCGGACATCAATAGCGACCTGATCAATCTCTACAACATTGTGAAGACACGCACTGAAGAATTCGTGCGTGATGCTCACGTGCTTTTTACGCCAGAGTTTAACGAATCAGATTGTTTTTACGGCCTGAGGGCTGAGTTTAATGCCAGCAGCGATACTTATCGTCGCTCGGTACTTTTCCTCTATCTTAACCGCCATTGTTACAACGGCCTGTGTCGTTATAATCTCAGTGGCGCGTTTAATGTGCCTTTCGGGCGTTATAAAAAGCCTTATTTTCCTGAAGAAGAACTCTACTGGTTTGCTGAAAAAGCGAAGAATGCAGTATTCGTGTGTGAGCATTATCAGGACACGTTGCTGAAAGCGCAGTCTGGCTCGGTGGTTTATTGTGATCCGCCTTATGCCCCGCTTTCTGCGACAGCAAATTTTACGGCGTACCACACCAACAGTTTTAGTATGGATGATCAGCGTAATCTGGCTCGTCTGGCGTATCAGCTTTCCAATGAGAACGATGTGCCGGTGCTGATTTCCAACCACGAAACACCACTTACGCTGGAATGGTATGCACAGGCGAAACAGCTGCACCGCGTGTCAGCGCGCCGCACTATCAGCAGTAAAGTTGCCCAGCGCAGCATGGTGAATGAACTTTTAGCGCTATATCGCTGATTACCGGCCAAGCGGTGATCATCGGATAAACCTATCGTTTGGAGAAGCGGATGAAACAGTTTTTGATTGCACCGTCCATTCTGTCTGCTGACTTTGCCCGTTTGGGCGAAGACACAGCGAAAGCTCTGGAAGCGGGCGGAGACGTGGTCCATTTTGATGTGATGGATAACCACTACGTCCCCAATCTGACGATGGGGCCAGCCATTCTTAAATCGCTGCGTAATTACGGCATTACCGCGCCGATCGATGTTCACCTGATGGTCAAACCGGTTGATCGTCTGATCCCGGATTTTGCCGAAGCCGGTGCCTCTTACATTACTTTCCATCCCGAAGCGTCCGAGCATGTCGACCGCTCACTGCAGCTGATTAAAAGCCATGGCTGTAAAGCCGGTCTGGTGTTTAACCCGGCAACCTCCCTGAGCTACCTCGAATACGTGATGGATAAACTCGACGTGATCCTGCTGATGTCGGTGAATCCTGGCTTCGGCGGGCAGTCGTTTATTCCAGGCACACTGGATAAACTGCGTCAGGTTCGCAAGATTATTGATGCCAGCGGTTATGACATTCGTCTGGAAGTAGACGGTGGTGTGAAAGCCGAAAATATCGGCGAAATCGCCGCTGCCGGTGCAGATATGTTTGTCGCCGGTTCCGCTATCTTCAATCAGCCGGATTACCGCACGGTGATTGACCATATGCGCAGTGAACTGGCTAAGGTCTCCCATGGCTGACATCCTCGCCGCCCGCGGTTTAGGTTTTGACCTCGACGGTACGCTGGTCGACAGCGCGCCGGGGCTCTCTGAAGCCATGGATATGGCGCTGCGTGATTTCAATTTACCTGTCGCAGGCGTTGAGCGTCTCAGTACCTGGATTGGCAATGGTGCTGACGTGATGGTTCAACGCGCCGTTCGCTGGGCCGAAGGCGATTTGTCGCCAGAGTTTCTGCAGAAAGTGCGCGATAAATTCGATCACTACTATGCCGATACTGCCGCAGGTGGCAGCCGTTTATACCCGCAAGTCAAAGAGACGCTGGCTGCACTGGCCGCTACCGGGCTGCCAATGGGGCTGGTGACCAACAAACCCACGCCTTTCATCGCGCCTTTGTTGCAATCGTTGGGTATCGACAGCTATTTCACGGTCGTGATTGGCGGCGACGATGTTGTGGCGAAAAAACCGCATCCGGCACCGGTCTACATGACCCTGGCACTGCTCGGATTGCGCGCCAGTGAAATGGTTTTTGTCGGTGATTCTCGCAATGATATTCATGCTGCGCAGGCCGCTGGTTGTCCGTGTGTGGGCATGACTTACGGCTATAACTACGGTGAAACTATCGCGCTGACCAAACCCGATCGCGTACTGGATAATTTCGCCGACCTTTTGCCCACTTTAGGGCTGTTATCTTTAAAAGATCAGGAAGCATAAAATGAGTAAACCCATCGTATTTAGTGGCGCACAGCCCTCAGGCGAATTGACCATTGGCAACTACATGGGTGCGCTGCGTCAATGGGTCAAAATGCAGGACGATTACGAATGCATTTACTGCATCGTCGATTTGCACGCGATCACCGTGCGTCAGGATGCGGAAAAGCTGCGCAAAGCGACGCTGGACACCCTGGCACTGTATCTGGCGGTCGGCATTGATCCGAAGAAAAGTACCATCTTCGTGCAGTCTCATGTTCCTGAACATAGTCAGCTAAGCTGGGCGCTGAATTGCTACACCTATTTCGGTGAGCTGGGTCGTATGACGCAGTTTAAAGACAAATCAGCGCGCTATGAAACCTCCAACAGCGAAAGCATCACCGCTGGCCTGTTTGATTATCCGGTGCTGATGGCGGCGGATATTCTGCTGTACCAGACCAATCAGGTGCCGGTTGGTGAAGACCAGAAACAACATCTGGAACTGAGCCGCGATATCGCCGCACGTTTCAACGCGCTTTATGGCGATGTGTTTACCGTGCCGGAGCCGTTCATTCCGAAATCCGGTGCACGCGTGATGTCATTGCAGGAACCGACCAAGAAGATGTCAAAGTCGGATGACAACCGTAAAAACGTGATTGGCCTGCTGGAAGATCCGAAAGCGGTGACCAAAAAAATTAAAAGCGCGATGACGGATTCTGAAGAGCCGCCTGTCATCCGTTACGATATTAAAAACAAACCAGGCGTTTCTAACCTGCTGGATATCCTTTCTGGTGTGACGGGCAAAGCCATTCCTGAGCTGGAAGCTGAATTTGAAGGCCAGATGTATGGTCATCTGAAAGGTGCCGTTGCTGAAGCGGTTTCAGGCATGCTCACTGAAGTGCAGGAACGTTTTAACCGTTTCCGCAGTGACGAAGCTTATCTGCAACAGGTCATGAAAGAAGGGGCTGAGAAAGCCCGTGCCCGTGCCAGCGTGACGCTGAAGAAGGCCTACGAAGCTATTGGCTTCGTCAGCTACGAATAAGTCAAGCCCGGCACTCCATCAAAAAGCCACGTCTTTTAAGACGTGGCTTTTTACTTTCAGGATTTCACGAGCCGGTGTTGAAGTTATAGGTAAAGGTCGCGTTATAGCGCCAGTCGCGGGACGAACTGTCGAGCGGCACATCGCCAATCGGTCTGGCGGCTTCCACGGATAATGAATAGTGACGGTTATCGCCAAACATCACGCCAATGGCGTAAGACGACAGATTTTGTTTGGGCAGCCCCGGCTGGTTAAATCCGGTATGTGCGGCATCTACCACGGCGTAAGGCTGAATGGTTTTCAGCCACACTCCCTGTTCCAGTGTATGGATATAACGCATTTCCACTTGTCCGCCGACACCGTAATCCCCCTGGGCATCACTGTCCGGATAACCGCGCCCGTAATGCAGGGCACCGAAATTCACCCGCTCCGGTTCAGGTAAATCATTATCCGACCAGTCACCTTCCACGGATGAACTTAACCGCCATTTTTTATCGAACAGATAGGCCGCATCGCCGTTAAATTTCCAGCGGGTAAACGTCAGATCTGCATTGGGTGTGGAGTTCGTCGCCCCCAGACCGTCGATCCCCTGACGGACATTGAAGGTGGTATTCCAGTAAGCCTGATCATATTCCCGGTAGCCGGTCAGTGACAATTCTGCGGCCGGATAGCGGATCCGCTGGCTGACCTGCGGCAGGTCAATCTGCCGATTGCCCAGCCTTGCCCGCAAATCGTATTGGTATTTTTTATCGAGATAATCCAGACCGCCGCTGACCGTCCATTGTTTTTTCCGCGTCAGCTGCAACGGATAGCTGAATACCACGCCGCCGTTATATTGTGTCTGGGTGTTTTGCGCCCCGACGTCGATGCCGTTGGGCAGCAGTAATATGCTGTTGTAATCCTTATCTTTCTGCTGGTAATAACTGCCTTTCAGCTGCATCAGCAACCCGTCGTCGCCAAGATATTGCTGATAGTTCAGACCGGCGTAGGTCTTACGGGTATCGCTTTCCAGCGGGATTAAGGTCGCAATGCCGAACTGCTCGCCGTAGGTGCTCAGGCCGCTTAGCGTGGCGTTAACCACGGCAGAACTGTCACCTTTGCGGGTATCGACCGCTGTCGCAATATTCCAGTTCCGCTGGCGTACCGCGTCGACATTCAGCGTGGTCGCGCCGTAAATGTTGTTCGGATTATTGGCCGAGGCGCTGACTTTGGTATCCGGCGTGCGTCCCATCAGAAGGGTGTACCGTTCAAAGGCATCCTGCGTCAGCGGCTTCTCCGCCATGATGTGCTGCGATAATTTACTCAGCCAACGGCCCACCTGCTGATTGTCGCTGCGGATTTGCGTACCGGAAATGTATCCCTCCACCAGACCGATGCTGAGCACGCCCTCTTTAAAGTTATCGGCCGGAATATAGGCGTAAGAGAGAATAAAACCGTCGCGGTGATAGCGTTGGGTGATCGTGTCGGTGGCCGCCAGTAATGCCGAAAGCGGCACCTGTTTGCCGATAAAGGGGGCGAAGGGCGCGGCCAGTGAATCCAGCGGATACTGAGTGCCGCCGACAAACTGAATGTGTCTGACGTCAATCAGGGTCTGGGGTGTCAGGCTGGGAGGAGACTTTTGTGCGGGTAAGGCGATATTTTGCGTTTTGGCCGGAGGCTGGGAAATCGGCTGCGCCAGTTTGGCCGGGTTATTCGGGTCGATCAGGGGAGGAAACATATCTGCCGAGCTGTAGCCAATGGCAGAACCCAGTAAAGCCACTATGCAGGATTTTATTCTCATAAACATTCCTTTGAACGCACAGGGAAAAGTTACCACTCAGAGATGCCAGCCCGCTCTCCGCCAGAACCGGAGAGCGGGCTTTTTCTACCAACGCTCATTAACAGATTTACGGCGTGGTTTTGACTTTCAGACCCAGGCCGCCGGTCAGTCCTCCCACTGTGGTGCCTACCCCGGCCAGTAAACCGCCGGATTGCGTGACGGATGCGCCAGCGCCCGCCGAAATGCCGCCGGAATTGCTGGCGGTAGAGGTGGTCGTGCTGCTGGCAGGAACCAGAATGGTCCCGGTTTTAGACACGGCCTGTCCGGTGCCGGTGACCACCTGTCCGAGACCAGCCAGCGCCGGTGTGGTGGTTGCCAGTTGCGTCCCTGCGCCGCTGACGGTAGTGCCCACCTGATTCAGCAAGCCATTAACCGGTGCGCCCAGCCCTGTTGCGCCGCCGACGGCTTGTGTGGTGCCCTGAACTTTGGCGACAACGGGCGTCACGATACCGGTGGTCGCCGTGGTGACTTTAGAAAGCTCACCGGTTTGCACGTTTGTCGCTAATCCGTTACCCGTTGTGGTGACCACTTTCCCGACGTTATTGACCAGCCCGCCTGCTGCGGATGTCACGCCGCTGACCGGTGTTCCTGTGGTATTGGCAGCCAGCGAAGTCCCCAGCCCTGACACGCCGGTGCCCAAATCCGCCACGGCAATGGGGACGCCGGCGACGGTGGTGCCGACGGCGTTCGGATTGGTGCCGAGTTGTCCCAGCCCGTTTTTCACGCCGCTGCCCACGTCAGTCACCGCTTTACCGGTACTGTCGATGATGGTCACGACGCCAGTCCCGGCGACCGGAATATTACTGATCGGTGTCTGGGTGGCGATGCTGCTGACCTGCGTACCCAGACCACTGACCGCGGTGCCTGCGCTGCTCAGGATCGTCGCGCTGGCAAGCGTGGTTGACGGTGTTGTCCCTGTTCCGCCGCCAGTCCCGGTTCCTCCACCGCTACCGGTGCCTGCCCCGGTACCCGATCCTGTGCCGCTTCCATTCCCGGCGGTGGAGGTTCCGTCACCGCCCGTTGAAGTCCCGGTCCCTGAACCTGTGCCATCGCCGGTGGTTGCTGATCCGGTAGTGGATGTTTTTGCCGTATGAGAAGAACCGCCGCCGCCGCTGCCGCTACAGGCAGCCAGTGACAGGGCGACTAAGATTGCCAGGGCAATCTTGTTAACATGACCAACATGAATGGTATGGCGCATGATTTGACCCTCCACGGGAGATTACGCCACAGTTGGCGTAATTAAAGTTTAAGTTGAAGATTCTGAATATTCCATTTGAGTGCAGTGATTATTTTGAATTTTGACTGATTCAGGTGAGATAACAGGAATTATGTTCTGTTATAAGATTTATCTTATAAGTGCGGGGAGAGAAGTGAATCTGAATTCACTTCTCTGAATTGATTAATAAAATAAATGGAGTTTTTTTGAACAGAAGGGCATCACAGACAGGTGTCGCTGGCAAACCAGTTGAGTTTCTGACGTAAGCTCACCACGCTGCCGACAATAATCAGACTGGGGCTTTGCACCTTTTTCGCCAGATTTTCGAGCTCTGTGAGCTTCCCTGTCACCACTCGTTGTTGCTGGCTGGTGCCGTTTTCTACCAGTGCGACAGGCGTTTCTGCTGCCAGACCATTCTCCAGCAACCGGCGCTGGATCTCTCCGGCCTGCGTAAGCCCCATATAAAACACCAGTGTTTGCTGAGTTTGCGCCATGCAGGCCCAGTCTAAAACTCCATCCTGCTTCGCATGGCCGGTGATCAGCCGCACGCTTTGCGCGTGGTCGCGGTGGGTCAGCGGAATACCGCTGTAAGCGGAACAACCGGAGGCCGCCGTGATGCCAGGTACCACGGAGAACGCGATGCCTGCGGCTTTCAGTGCTTCCAGTTCTTCGCCGCCACGACCAAAGATAAACGGATCGCCCCCTTTGAGACGGACAACGCGTTTGCCCATCTGCGCCTGTTCCAGCAGGATTTCATTGATGCGCTCCTGCGGCACACAATGGTGTCCGGCACGTTTGCCCACGAAAATCCGCTCCGCGTCGCGACGTGCCAGATTCAGCACGCTGTCAGAAACCAGCCGGTCGTAAACCACCACGTCGGCCAGTTGCATCTGTTGCAAGCCTTTGAGCGTCAGTAATCCGGCATCCCCCGGTCCGGCGCCGACCAGAATCACTTCGCCATGTTTGTCCACAGGTTCGCGGAATAACTCTTCAAGATATTCGTGGCTTTGCGCGTTGTCATTGTTCGCCAGCGACTGCGCCAGGCGATGATGATTAAACAGTTTTTCCCACCAGCGACGGCGCTCAGAAGCATCAGGAAAATGTGTTTTGACCCTCGCCCGCAATCCGCCCGCGACCTGTGCCAGTTTGCCCAGATGCTGCGGCAGAATGGATTCCAGACGTTCGCGCAGCAAACGCGCGAGTACCGGCGCATTACCGCCGGAAGACACCGCGATCATCAGCGGAGAACGGTCAATGATCGACGGCATGATCACGCTGGCACTTTCCGGCGCATCGACCACGTTGCAGAACACGCGGCGGTGATCTGCGGCTTCGCTGACTTCCTGATTCACCAGATCGGAATCGGTCGCAGCGATCACCAGCCATTTTTCATCCACCAGCAGCGGTGAGAATTCACCGCGTAACAGGCGGACTTTGCCTTCATCTGCCCAGATCTGAAATTGCGGCGTAAAGGTGAGGGCGTTCACCGTTAGTTTTGCGCCAGCTTCCAGCAGCAAACGCGCTTTACGCTCTGCAACATCACCGGCACCGACCAGTAAGCAGGCTCTGTTTTTTAACTGACAAAAAAGGGGCAGGTAATCCATAGATAATATTCTCTGAGGCGGCGTTCTTTGAAATAGCGTTCTTTGGAATGAATAATAACGCCGCCCGGAGGCGGCGTGGAAGGCGCGGAGTTTAGCCGATTTCAGCCCGAAGCCTGGCGGTGTTGATTTCCACATTTCCGTTCTGTACGCGGACCTCGTAAGCCGGAATCGAATACTGCTCGTCTTCCATGCAGACACCGTCGGTCAGGCGGAAATGCTGTTTTTTCAGCGGACTGGCTACCCAAAGCTCGCCCTGATGTTCAGCGATAATCCCGCGTGACAGCACGCTGGCCTGTGCGAAAGGGTCGATGTTCGACAGCGCAAAAATCTGCTCATCAGCATAAGGACGAAACAGCGCGACCTGCTGATCGCCTGCCAGTGCGCAAACACCGCAGGCAGGCAGGATCTGGTCGACAGAACAAAGCGTTAACCATTGGCTCATAATACTTCCTCCCCGTCGGCGATTTGTCTTACCGGGATACGTTCGTCAGGACGCGCCGGACGATGCTGCTGACGCTCACCGACGAACTGCACGTTCGGGTCACGCTGGCTGCTGTTGATAAAGTGACTGAAGCGGGTTTGCGCCGCCGGATCGTTCAGCGTTTCCTGCCATTCACAAACCGCTGAGTCGCGCAGGCGTGTCAGTTCGGCTTCAAGCTGGTCGTTAAGTCCCAGTTTGTTATCGATGATGACTTTACGCAGGTAGTCGATACCGCCTTCGAGATTGTCCATCCAGACCGAGGTACGTTGCAGTTTATCGGCAGTGCGGATGTAGAACATCATGAAACGGTCGAGATAACGCAGCAGGGTGTCGTTATCCAGATCGGCGGCCAGTAAATCACCGTGCCGTGGTTTCATGCCGCCGTTGCCGCAGACATACAGGTTCCAGCCGTTTTCCGTCGCGATAATCCCGACATCTTTGCCCTGTGCTTCCGAGCATTCACGGGTACAACCGGACACGCCAAATTTCATTTTGTGGGGCGTGCGGATGCCTTTGTAGCGGTTTTCCAGGCTGATGCCGAAACCGAGGCTGTCGCCCACGCCGTAACGGCACCAGGTGCTGCCGACGCAGGTTTTTGCCATACGCAGGGCTTTGGCATAGGCCTGACCGGTTTCGAAGCCGGCGTTAATCAGTTTCTGCCAGATGGCGGGTAAATCGTCCTTTTGCGCGCCGAACATGCCGATACGCTGCGAGCCGGTAATTTTGGTGTAGAGATTATATTCAGCTGCGATTTCACCAATTGCCTGCAAGCCTTGCGGTGTGATTTCACCGCCCGGCGAGCGCGGTATAACGGAATAGGTACCGTCTTTTTGCATGTTAGCAAGGAACACATCGTTGGTATCCTGCAATGGCGTGTGCTGCGGTTTCAGCACGTAATCGTTCCAGCAGGAAGCCAGCAGCGATCCGACGGTCGGTTTACAGACTTCACAACCGTAGCCTTTGCCGTATTTATTCAGCAAATCGTCGAATGAGCGGATACCTTCCACGCGGATCAGGTGATAAAGCTCCTGGCGCGAATAGGCGAAGTGTTCGCACAGATGATGGTTAACTTCGATGCCTTGTTTGCTGAGTTCAGCATTTAGCACCTGCGTTACCAGCGGGATACAGCCGCCGCAACCGGTACCGGCTTTGGTCGCCGATTTCAGTGCTGCCACAGTGTGACAACCGCCCTGAACCGCTTTGATGATATCGCCTTTGGTGACGTCAAAACACGAACAGATTTGCGCGCTTTCCGGCAGGGCATCGGTGCCAATCACCGCGCCACCGCTGCCTGCGTGAGCGGGCAGGATCAGCGCATCGGGATTTTCCGGCAGTGGAATACTGTTCAGCACCAGTTGCAGCAGATTGCCGTAATCGCTGGTATCACCGACCAGCACGGCACCGAGCAGCGTTTTATTGTCTTCGCTGACCACCAGGCGTTTGTACAACGCTTTGGTTTCATCCAGATAAACGTAGCTGCGTGCGCCCGGCGTGCGGGCATGCGCGTCGCCGATACCGGCCACATCCACGCCTAACAGTTTCAGTTTGGCGCTCATGTCTGCGCCGGTGAAGGCGTTATCGCGACCGAGTAAATGATCAGCGGTGACCTGCGCCATTTTGTAGCCCGGTGCCACCAGACCGAAAGTACGCTGATTCCACGAAGCACATTCGCCGATGGCGTACACATCCGGGTCACTGGTCTGGCACTGGTCGTTAATCACAATGCCACCGCGCGGAGCGATCTCTAAATCACACTGGCGCGCCAGTTTGTCCTGCGGACGGATACCGGTGGAGAATACGATGAAATCGACTTCAAGGAAGGTGCCGTCGGCGAACTCCATCGTTTTACGGGCAGACGTGCCGCCCTGAACAATCTGTTGAGTATTTTTGGCGGTGTGGACGCGTACGCCCATGCTTTCGATTTTCTGGCGTAGCTGGCTGCCGCCCTGCGTATCGAGTTGTTCCGCCATCAGGCCGGGGGCGAATTCTACCACGTGGGTTTCAACCCCGAGGTTTTTCAATGCACCGGCGGCTTCGAGGCCGAGTAAACCGCCGCCGACCACGGCACCGCGTTTGCTACGACGGGCGCAGGATTCGATGGCATGTAAGTCTTCAATGGTGCGGTAAACGAAGCAATCCTGACTGTCAGAACCCGCGATCGGCGGCACCCACGGGTAGGAGCCGGTGGCGATAATCAGTTTGTCGTAATACACCGTGCGGCCGCTGCTGGAATGAATGACTTTTTCACTGCGGTTGAGCGTAATCGCCCGTTCGCCAATCAGCACATTGACGTTATGTTTTTCGTAGAATCCTTCGCGAACCAGCGACAGTTCTTCGGCAGTATGATGTGAAAAATAAGAGGAAAGATGGACGCGGTCATAGGCCACGCGCGGCTCTTCACAAAATACCGTGATATCGAACTGGCCCGGTTCTGCTTTATCCAGTAAATCTTCGATAAAGCGATGGCCGACCATGCCGTTGCCAATAATCGCGATTCTGACTTTGCTCATAATTGCCTCAATATTGATTTTCTGAGGCTAAACATAACCCGCGCGTAACAGGGGGTATTGATGCAAATCAAGCCAGTTCCAATATACTCCTTAGGGGGTATTTGACTGATTTTATTGGGTTTTTGCGTAACCTTTCGATTTATAAACACTTTCAGGCTATTGTTCTAAGATTGGCTTTAACATCACCGACAACGCAGTCTTACTAAAAATGATGAGGTAACGCGTGACGAAAACTCTTTTGCGTACCGTGAAAAATGTACGGTTGCCTGACCGGGAAGGGTTGTGGCAGATAGATATCGAAGGCGGCGTGATACGCCAGATTGTCCCTCAATGGGATAATGCCGACTATGGCGAGCATATCCTGGATGCTGAAGGGGGGTTGGCAATCCCTCCTTTTATCGAGCCGCACATTCATCTCGATACCACTCAAACCGCCGGTCAGCCAGCATGGAATCAGTCCGGTACGTTATTTGAAGGCATTGAACGCTGGGCAGAACGCAAGGCGCTGTTGTCGCATGAAGACGTCAAACAGCGCGCCTGGCAGACGCTGAAGTGGCAGATAGCCAACGGCATCCAGCATGTGCGCACCCATGTGGATGTGTCTGATCCGACGCTGACGGCACTCAAAGCCATGCTGGAAGTGAAAGCTGAAGTCGCGCCGTGGGTCACGCTGCAAATTGTGGCGTTTCCGCAGGAAGGCATCATGTCGTACCCGAACGGCGAAGCCTTGCTGGAAGAGGCGCTGAAGCTGGGCGCTGACGTCGTCGGTGCGATTCCCCATTTCGAGTTCACCCGCGAATACGGTGTGGAATCGCTGCATAAAACCTTCGAACTGGCGAAAAAATACGACAAGCTGATCGACGTCCATTGCGATGAAATTGACGATGAGCAGTCGCGTTTTGTCGAAACTGTGGCCGCGCTGGCCTTGCGTGAAAATATGGGCGCGCGCGTTACCGCCAGCCATACCACCGCGATGCATTCCTATAATGGCGCGTACACTTCGCGTTTATTCCGCTTGCTGAAAATGTCAGGTATCAACTTTGTCGCCAATCCGCTGGTCAATATCCACCTGCAGGGACGGTTTGACACCTATCCGAAACGCCGCGGTATTACGCGTGTGAAAGAAATGCTGGAGGCGGGGATCAACGTCTGTTTCGGCCATGATGATGTGTTTGACCCGTGGTATCCGCTCGGCACCGCCAATATGTTGCAGGTACTGCACATGGGGCTGCATGTCTGTCAGCTGATGGGATATCAGCAAATTAATGACGGGCTGAAGCTCATCACCACCTACAGCGCCCGCACGATGAATCTGCAAGGTTACGGTCTGGAAAGTGGCTATGCTGCCAGCCTGGTGATCCTGCCTGCACAAAATGGTTTCGACGCGGTGCGCCGCCAGACACCGGTACAATATTCTCTGCGCGAGGGCGTACTGATCGCGCAAACACAGCTGGCAAAAACCCTCATCCATCTTGATGAAGATCACGCTGTGGATTTCAACAGCTAAGGCAGTGAAAAATATGATGTAATATTCTGAAATAATTGGAATATTTATTCCCAAGCGTAAATAAAGGTAAAGGTCTGGCGCTAAGCGTAAAGCCTCTTTAGAATCAGTGGGATCTGTTGTTTGTATTCTGAAGAAAGGAACCGTCATGTTTAAACGTACTTTAGTGGCCCTGACTGCGCTGCTATCCCTGACTGCAATGGAGCCTGTTCTTGCGGCCGCCCAAACCCATGTCATGCTGACCACTTCAGCAGGGAATATCGAATTGGAACTCGACAGTGCGAAGGCACCGGTTTCTGTGAAGAATTTCGTTGATTACGCTCAGAGCGGCTATTACAACAACACCATTTTCCATCGCGTGATCCCGGGCTTCATGGTGCAGGGTGGCGGTTTTACGGCTGACATGCAGCAAAAAGCGCCCAAAGAGCCGATCAAGAACGAAGCGGACAATGGCCTGCGTAACCTGCGCGGCACCATCGCCATGGCGCGTACTGCCGATAAAGACAGCGCGACCAGCCAGTTCTTCATCAACGTGGCAGATAACGCCTTCCTCGATCACGGTCAGCGTGATTTCGGCTATGCCGTATTCGGTAAAGTCATTAAAGGGATGGATGTGGTAGACAAAATGTCTCAGGTCAAAACGGATAATGTCGGGCCTTACCAGAACGTGCCGACGACGCCGATTGTGATCCTGTCTGCGAAAGTGCTGCCTTAATTTTTCAGCCCTTCCTCCAGAATACTGTTTTTCTAAGCCTCCGGTTCCGGGGGCTTTTTGTTGCCTATTTATTGACGCTCCTTTGATGAGACTTATAGTTTTATAGAAAGCTCCCCGCCTCCCACTTTCAAGGACAATGAAATGAGTGAAGCCCGTCTGATTGCCAAAGCCATGAATGAAGGTAAACCGGTACAGGATCTGGTGATCCTTCCTGCGCTGGCGAACCGACATGGACTGATTACCGGCGCGACCGGTACCGGTAAAACCGTCACGCTGCAACGAATGGCCGAGCAGTTTTCCCGTATCGGTATTCCGGTTTTTCTGGCCGATGTGAAAGGGGATTTATCCGGTATTGGTGCTGAAGGTGTGGCGTCGGAAAAACTCGCCGCGCGGTTGAATGATATTGGCGTGACGGACTGGCAGCCGCAGGCATGCAGTATTATCCCGTGGGATATCTTTGGTGAAAAAGGCCATCCGATCCGCGCGACGATTTCTGACCTCGGGCCGCTGCTGCTGGCGCGATTGCTCGATCTTAATGACGTGCAAAGCGGCGTGCTGCAACTGGTGTTTAAGATTGCCGACGACAACGGCTTGTTGCTGCTCGATATGAAAGATTTGCGTGCCATGGTGCAGTTTACCGGTGATAACGCTAAACAGTTCCAGACGCAGTACGGCAATATTTCTTCCGCTTCCATCGGCGCCATTCAGCGAGGCTTGCTGACGCTGGAAGGTCAGGGCGCAAATCAGTTCTTCGGTGAGCCGATGCTGGATATTAATGACCTGATGAAAACCGACAAGAAAGGCCACGGTATTATCAACCTGCTGGCCGCGGATAAGCTGATTAATCAGCCTAAACTCTACTCCGTTTTCCTGCTGTGGCTGCTGGCTGAACTGTTTGAGCATCTGCCGGAAGTCGGTGACCCTGAGCAGCCCAAACTGGTGTTCTTCTTTGACGAAGCTCATCTGCTGTTCAATGACGCCCCGCAGGCGCTGCTGACAAAAATTGAACAGGTCGTGCGGCTGATCCGCTCCAAAGGCGTGGGAATTTACTTCGTGACGCAAAACCCGCTGGATATTCCTGACAGCGTGCTCGGACAGCTCGGTAACCGCGTACAGCATGCCTTACGCGCCTTTACGCCGCGTGATCAGAAAGCGGTCAAAGCGGCGGCGCAAACACTGCGCGCGAATCCGGCTTTCGACGCTGAAACGGCGATCACTGAACTGGGCGTTGGCGAGGCGCTGGTGTCATTTCTGGATGAAAAGGGGCGTCCTGAAATCGTTGAGCGGGCGATGGTGATAGCGCCGGAATCGAAAATGGGCATGACTGGCGACGACGAACGTAACAAAGCGATCAACCAGTCGCCTCTGTATGGTCGCTATGAAGACAGCATAGACCGTGAATCTGCCTACGAAAAAATCACCGCACAAGGTTTCGGCACGATCAACACGCCGCAATCCACAGGCCCGGCCAAACCGGCGGCGCAAACCCCTTCCGGCGGTGGGCTGATGGGTGGACTGAATGAAATATTGTTCGGCAGCACCGGACCACGGGGGGGTAAACGTGACGGTGTGGTACAGGTTGCGGCAAAAAGCATGGCGCGTGATTTAGGACGTCAGATCCTGCGTGGGGTTCTCGGTTCCATTATGGGAGGCCGTAAAAAGTAACATCCTTCTGCTAACGCGCATGAGCTGAAACGCATCAGCTTATGCGCGTCTCTTCCTGCCTGATATCTCAGTTTCATTTGCAATTTCTCTCTGAAATTACGATTTTTTGCGAGGTCTGGCACGTTACTGCCTGTCATTTAGCATAAAAACCGCCCAACTTGAAGGCTGTCACGTTTTTCGCCTGCCGGACTTTGTAGGCTGAATTGCTTTTGGGCTAAATCAATTCAGCAAAAAGGGGTTATTGTGAAAAAATTACTCGTTACCGGGATCGTTCTGGGGCTTTTTTCGTGGCAGGCCACTGCACAAACCATCGTGCTGACGGATGCTGAAGCCGGTACAGAACTGGGAAACTGGAAGACTGACAACAAAAAGCTGAACATCGCGGGCGCGGATTTCAGCATCGAACAAAAAGTGCTTCACGGTGGCAAACAGGAAGGGTCAAAAGTCATTACTATTACCAGCAAAGGGCTGACGATTGCACTGAGCCCGACGCGCGGGATGGATTTACTGCACGTGACCGGCGATAACATCCGCTTAGGTTGGGATTCTCCGGTTCAGGAGGTGGTGAATCCGGCCTATATCAACCTTGAAAGCCGTAACGGCGTGGGCTGGCTGGAAGGTTTCAACGAAATGATGGTGCGTTGCGGCTTTGAATGGACCGGACATCCTGTTACTGCTGACGGCATGATTTACACGCTGCACGGTCGGGCGGGCAATACACCAGCCTCGAAAGTGGTGGTTGATATTGCCGATAAAGCCCCTTATGAAATCACGGTGCGCGGCTTGCTGAAAGAAGACACCTTTAAGAAAGCCAAGCTGGAAACCTGGACTGAGCTGCGTTACGTGCCGGGTAGCCATTCGTGGACCATCCACGACACCCTGACTAACCAGTCGGATTATCCACACGACTACCAGATTATTTATCACAGTAATTTCGGTCAGCCGATCCTTGAGCAGGGCGCCCGTTTCATTGCGCCGCTGAAATCAATTTCTCCGTTCAATGATTACGCCAAAAAAGGTTTAGCAGACTGGCAGACTTACGCCGGGCCAACCAAAGGCTTCGACGAGATGGTCTTTAACATGGTTCCGCTGGCGGATGCACAGGGTAAAACCATTGCTGGCGTAGTGAACAAAGCGGGCAACAAAGGAGCATCGATTGAATTCGATACCCATCAGTTGCCGCTGCTGACGCTGTGGAAAAACACCGACACTCTGAAGCAGGGTTATGTTACGGGTATTGAACCGGGCACCAACTATGCGTATCCGGTCACTATCGAACGTAAACAAGGCCGCGTGAAACAACTGCAACCCGGCCAGAGCACGGTGTTTGAACTGAAATATTCACTTCTGCCGGATGCGCAGGCGGTGAAACAGCTTGAGGATCGCGTGAAAACGCTTCAGGCAGATCATAAAACAGACGTGAACGAAACCCCTATCGCTGTTGAATAATCCGAGTTTAGGGCGCTGAAGCTGGCGCCCTTTTTTCTCTGTCTATACTTAACTCCACAAGGTATGTGCCCGAATGGCTGTACCCGGGGAGGAAATAATGGCGAAGAAACTGACACTCAGGCAGCAGGAAAAACTTTTTCGCGAACGTCAGCGGCAGAACTTTCAGGCCAGTAGCGCGCTGGATGGTTTGCAGGTTGAGGTTATCACGTTAGACAACGAACAAATTTCACAACGTCTCACCGAACTGAGGAAGCACTATGAACGATAAACTCGTGCCCGGTGCCGACCCTTACTATTATACCGGCATCAATGTGCTGAAAAACCGGCAGGAAATCCGTGAAGAACATCGTCTGTTGCAGGCCGAACTCGCATTTACTGCCCTGCGCGCGTCAGCGATGCCGCTTGGGCCTGCGGTGATGGGACTGCCGCATCTGTGTGCGGTGCATCTGTCTTTGTTCCAGGATATTTACGCCTGGGCAGGCGAGTTCCGTGAAATCGATATCTACAAGGATGACACTCAGTTTTGCCATTTCGAATACATCGAAAAAGAGGGCAACGCGCTGATGCAGGAGCTTGAAGAAGAAGAGTTTCTGGTCGGGTTACCCCTGGATAATCTCGGTGAGCGTCTGGCTCACTATTACACCGGCCTGAATCTGCTGCATCCGTTCCGCGAAGGTAACGGACGTGCGCTGCGGATCTTCATCGAGCAACTGGTCATTCATGCTGGCTACGATATTGACTGGTCCAAAGTGGATCGTGAGCGCTGGCTGGCGGCCAATAAAACGGCGGTGTTTGGTGATGAATCCGGGCTGGTGGCAATTTTTAATACTGTTGTCAGTGAAATCCCGGAAGAACATTGATCGACAAAATACTGAGCCCGAGCTGAAAAATGCGTAGAATTGCCCGGTAAATTTTCCGACTTTTACCGGGTACACTATGCTGCTGCTGATCGACAACTACGATTCCTTCACCTACAACCTCTATCAATATTTTTGCGAGCTAGGTGCAGAGGTGAAAGTGATGCGTAATGATCAGCTGACGCTCACCGACATTGAACAGCTTTCCCCCTCACATCTGGTGATTTCTCCCGGCCCGTGTACGCCTGATCAGGCTGGCATTTCCCTGCAAGCGATTGCCCATTTCTCCGACCGTTTACCGATACTTGGCGTGTGCCTCGGGCATCAGGCGATGGCGCAGGCGTTCGGCGCGAGCATCGTCCGCGCCCGGCAGGCCATTCACGGCAAAACATCCCCTGTCCGCCATACCGGCAGGAGTGTCTTTACCGGGCTGAATAATCCGCTGACCGTGACGCGCTACCATTCGCTGGTGGTCGCGCCACAGACGCTGCCCGATTGTTTCGAGGTTACTGCATGGACAGAACGGGATGGTGGTCGTGACGACATTATGGGCATCATGCACAAAACCTTGCCGCTGCATGGCGTTCAGTTCCATCCTGAAAGCATTTTGAGCGAGCAGGGGCATCAGCTTTTGGATAATTTCCTTAAAATCTAATCAGTTAATATTGCTGAAAAAATTACTTACCCATCAGATGCGATTTCTGTTTGCCTGTGTGTGATTTTTTATGCATATTTTGTGATTATATTTTCATATCAATGGTCGTGAGGGAGAAGGGTAATGGCGGAAAAATCATCGGTAGATCGGGGCACATTCGATAAAGTTATTTTGCCGGTTTATTCACCTGCGAAATTCATTCCCGTGAAAGGTAAAGGCAGTCGCGTGTGGGATCAGCAAGGGAACGAGTACGTTGATTTCGCCGGGGGTATCGCTGTGACGGCGCTTGGACATTGCCATCCGGCACTGGTGAAAGCGTTGCACGAGCAGGGCGAAACCCTGTGGCATGTCAGTAACGTATTTACCAATGAACCCGCCCTTCGACTGGCGCAGAAGCTGATCGACGCCACCTTTGCCGACCGCGTATTCTTCGCCAACTCCGGCGCTGAAGCCAACGAAGCGGCCTTTAAACTGGCGCGCTATTACGCCTCGCACCGTCACAGCCCGTACAAAAGTAAGATCATCGCTTTCCATAATGCCTTCCACGGTCGCACGCTGTTCACGGTTTCCGTGGGTGGCCAGCCGAAATACTCCGACGGCTTCGGCCCGAAACCCGCTGATATTGTGCACGTGCCGTTCAATGATCTGGATGCCGTAAAAGCGGTGATCGACGACCACACCTGCGCCATTGTTGTCGAGCCTGTGCAAGGGGAGGGCGGTGTCACACCTGCGACCAAAGCGTTTCTGCAAGGTCTGCGCGAGCTTTGTGACAAACATCAGGCGCTGCTGGTGCTGGATGAAGTACAAAGCGGCATGGGGCGCAGCGGCAAGTTGTTCAGCTACATGCATTACGGCGTGACGCCGGACATCCTGACCACTGCCAAAGCGCTCGGCGGCGGTTTCCCGGTTTCCGCCATGCTGGCAACCGAAGACGTGGCCTCGGTGATGGAACCGGGCAAACATGGCACCACCTACGGCGGTAACCCGCTGGCCTGCGCCGTCGCTGAAGCCGCGCTGGATATCATCAATACGCCAGACGTGCTGGCCGGGATCAACGAGCGCCGCGAGAAATTCATCAGCGCGCTGGAGGCCATCAACCAGAAATATCACATCTTCAGCGAGTTCCGCGGTCAGGGGTTGCTGATCGGCGCCGAGCTTTCTGATGCGTATAAAAACCGCGCCGGAGAATTCCATGCCGCTGCAGCAGAATTCGGGTTGATGATGCTGGTCGCCGGACCGAATGTCATGCGGTTTGCGCCATCGCTTGTGATCGACTTCGCGGATATTGAAGAGGGGATGGAAAGGTTTGAGAAAGCAGTGGGGAAAGTTTGTGGGGGGTGAGCCCCACGGCCCCGTCTTTAAACGCTTGATCGAGACAATTTCGGTTTCTCACTAACATTTATCACATGGCCTCTCGCGCCGAAACCGACCAAGAGGGAAAAGTGCTTTTTCCCTCTTGGATCTCCCTTCGCTTTTTCACTGCGCGCTGTCGCGGGCACGGTGGACATGTTCTGGCTCATTAGTGTGTGGCGCAAAATGTCATCGCTGCGCGATTCCCGAATTTCAGGCTTCGAGCCATAGGTCTCGAACCGTTCATTCGGTGCCATTTTTGAGCACGCCAATCGACATTTCTAAAAGATAAAACCATTCTGCTTTGAATTTAGAATCCTGCGGGCGATTCAGAAATCTTGCCGAACGGAGCGGCCTGAAGACCCAGGGCTTCAGGACCGAGAGAGGGAACCGCAACGCGGCAAGATTTCAAGCCTGTCACCGCGGTTGCTGAAACATAGCCAGCAAGCGGAGCGCGTGTTGAAAAAGCGAGGAGGAATCCAAAGGAGGAAAAGCACTTTCCTCCTTTGGTCGGTTTCGGCGCGGTGAGTTAAGCGAACACGGCAATTGAGAAACCGAAACTTTCTCAATCCGTTTAAAAGAACGCCAGTACACGGCATCCGTACTTGAGAAACCGAGATATTCGCAATTTCAAAAAGCAGTCTGGCTGCAAGCCAGTAAAACGGGGATTTGAAAGGGGCATCCCCCTTCACGCCCGCCGCGTCAGCCAGATCCCATGATGCGGCCTCTGCTTCCACGCCAGTGACGAGATGGTATGCATCACGCTGAGATGTGAAATTACGCGCCGCAGATGGCGTTCCATTTCGGTCAGTGGCATATCCGGGTGAAGTTCCGGCGCATTAAACAGGTTGTTCTCGCTGCCCGGCCCGTCGTAGAGCAGTCGTTGCTGACAGCTTTGCAGCGCGATTTCGCAGGTCTGTAAATACTCCGTCGCCAGTTTTTCCGGCAGCATGTAATGCTCGCGGGCGAGGATCGTCATCGCGTTGATATGCTCAACCACAAACTGACTGTGCGTCACCCACAAACGCATATCCGCCAGATAATGTGAGTTAAAACCCGGCTCCTGCATCGCCTGATTTAGCGAAGTGAACAGCTTATTGTGCGCCTGATTGACCTGCATACGGGTGTACGCCAGTTTGGCGGTGTCGGGGCTTTCCTCAAGCAGCAGGCGGATAGCGTCCTGATAGATTTCCAGCGCCTGGTGTGCATTCTGGCGCAGCAAACCGCTTTGCCATTGCGGCCACAGCCAGATAGTGCCACCAAAGGCCAGCGCGCAGCCGATCAGGGTATCCACCAGTCGTGGTACCAGAAAATGCACGCCGTTCATCGCCAGCAATTGCAGGGTATACACTGCAGTCACCGTCATGCCGACCATCGCCAGTCCGTAGTTTTTGCGCAGAACGGTATAGGACAACAGGGTGATCAGCAACATGCACAGCAGCGTGGTGCCTTCCGGCAGTTCCAGTTTGAGCAAGCCTGAGGCAATCAGCAATCCGGCCAGCGTACCGAGTGCACGGTGCTGGATCCTCACCCGCGTGGCGTTATAACCGTTCTGGCTGACCAACATGATAGTCAGCAAGATCCAGTAGGGTTTGGGCAAATTGAAGAACAGACCCAGACTGCTGCCAATCGCCAGAATAATGCCCAAACGTGCGGCATTACGCAGTGCCACGGATTTGAAGGAAAGATAGCTTTTCAGCGCGGGCCAGAAGGGCAAACGCGGCTGGGTGTTCATCAGGTCACGTTTGTACAACGGCCGCTGTGTGCGTAACAGACGGGCAATGCGGCTGAAATGGTAATAACAAAACTGACCTACCGGATTGTCCGGGTTACGCGCGGCGATTTTCTCCAGCGCGGTCAGCTCATTGGCCATCGTAAAGCGCCCGGATAAACGATGATAAAGAATATCGTCGGCAATCACCCGAAGACGGGTGGAAATCACCTGCGCATTTCGGCGGATAACCGCTTCGGCATGGCTTTCCTCCACCAGTTTCTGCACTTCTTCCGGCTGATGCAGGCTCACTGTAATGTGCTCCTGCAAATCGAGCGCCACCTGAAAACGCTGAAACAGCCGTTTATGGTGATGATGATGTCCGTGCTGGGGCAACATGTGTAATTGCTGATAAAGCAGGGCAATCAGGTCGATAACCTGCTGCTGGCGGGTTAGCAGTGGGGGTAACGCAGTTTCGGGATCGGTGTGTTGCGTCAGCAGGCTGTACTTGGCTTCGAAATAATCCGCGAGTTGCAGATAGAGCTGGCTGAGCGTTTCGCGCATCGGCTGTTCTTCCGAAATACGAAACCACGCCCAGTTAAACAATCCGTACCAGGCTGTGCCAGCGGCGAACAACACCGGGGCCTGCCACATCGGGCGCACACCCACCATACTCAGCGTGAAGATAGTCGCCACCAGCGCACCGGGCAACAGGCGCGCATGCAGCGGGCTGATTTCACCGGTGACGCCCAGCAGTAACGCCAGCGACAGCATGATCAGCGGCAGCGGTATATGCCAGCTTTCGAGCATCAGTTGCAGCAGAAGGCTGCTCACGGCAAAGAGTGAACCGCCGACGAGCAGGCGTTTGAAAAAGCGTTTATGCGGGGTATCCAGACCGGCGATGTTACAACAGGCCGGGCAGAGGGAAAACAGCAGGCCCATTTGCAAATTGCCAAACAGCCAGCAAATGCCAACAGGTAAGCACAACACCAGCGTCTGGCGCAGCGCGTAGTTCACTTCAGGATGGTAAAACAGTCTTCGCCATAGCGTCATGGGTAAAGCTTAGCCCATAAAAAAGGCGCGACAGTGTTTTGCCGCGCCAATTTTTGAGGGATTAACGTGTGCCGTAAACGACAATCGTTTTACCGTGTGCGGAGATCAGGCTCTGATCTTCCAGCATTTTGAGAATGCGTCCGACTGTTTCACGTGAACAACCGACGATTTGGCCAATTTCCTGGCGGGTGATCTTGATTTGCATCCCGTCCGGATGGGTCATTGCATCAGGCTGTTTAGCCAGATTGAGCAAGGTTTGAGCGATGCGACCGGTAACGTCAAGGAAGGCAAGGTTGCCGACTTTCTCTGACGTCACTTGCAGACGGTTGGCCATCTGCGCGGAGAGACGCATCAGAATATCCGGGTTAACCTGAATCAGCTGGCGGAATTTTTTATATGAAATTTCAGCCACTTCACAGGCAGTTTTAGCACGTACCCAGGCACTGCGTTCCTGACCTTCTTCGAAGAGTCCCAGCTCACCGATGAAGTCACCTTGGTTAAGGTAGGACAGTATCATTTCCTTGCCTTCTTCATCTTTAATCAGGACAGCAACTGACCCTTTCACGATGTAGTAAAGCGTTTCGGCTTTTTCACCCTGGTGAATCAGCGTACTTTTAGAAGGATACTTATGTATATGACAGTGAGACAGGAACCATTCAAGAGTCGGGTCTGTTTGTGGCTTGCCGAGAACCATTTGCTATTATCCTCTGTTGTTATCGCTGCCCAAAATCACAGGGCTCAGAGTTCCCTGTACGGCACTTCAAATCCAAAGCGCCCTTTCAGCATATAACTCTCCAGAAATGCTGCAAGCGGATGTCGGAGTGCAACAGCCTGTTTATTGCTGTCATCACCGTGGGTTCTGTACTTAAACCGCAAAAACCGTCACCGCAATTTACTGGAAAGTATGTTTCGGCTTTGTTTGTAGCACAGGTTTGAGATGCTGTCTTCTGTTGTCTCGCTTCAGCATGATGGCGATCGGGTTACGTTGCCAGATTTTAGGTGAAAGGGTACTCTGAGAGCAGATTTCGACAAGTTTATTCACCGGGAGAATAGTTCATGCATGCACGTGTCAAATGGGTTGAAGGACTGACATTTTTAGGTGAGTCTGCATCGGGTCATCAGATTTCAATGGATGGAAACGCGGGTGATAAAGCCCCAAGCCCGATGGAAATGTTACTGATGTCCGCAGGGGGGTGTAGTGCAATCGACGTGGTGTCAATTTTGCAAAAAGGTCGTAATGACGTGCGTGATTGTGAAGTGAAGCTGACCTCACAACGCCGCGAAGAAGCGCCGCGTCTGTTCACTCACATCAATCTGCATTTTATCGTCACCGGTAAGGATCTGACCGATAAGATTGTTGAACGCGCAGTCAGCCTGTCTGCCGAAAAATACTGTTCTGTGTCTCTGATGCTGGGGAAAGCGGCCACAATCACCCACAGCTTTGAAGTGATTGCAGCCGAATAAAGTTTACTCGATCTTCTTGCCTTCCATCAGGCGCTGCACCAGCGGCGCCATGATCAGCTCCATCGCCAGCCCCATTTTGCCGCCCGGCACCACCAGTGTTTTGATGTGCGAGATAAACGACCCTTGCAGCATGGCCAGCAGATACGGGAAATCGATGTCATCCAGTCCCTGAAAATGAATCACCACAAAGCTTTCATCCAGTGACGGAATGGCTTTGGCGGCAAACGGGTTCGAGGTGTCGATGGTGGGTACCCGCTGGAAATTGATGTGCGTGCGGGAAAACTGCGGGGTAATGTAATTGATATAGTCATCCATCGAACGCACGACGGAATCCATCACCGCTTCACGGGAATGCCCGCGCTCGCCGGTATCGCGCACCAGTTTCTGGATCCATTCGAGGTTGACGATAGGCACTACGCCGACCAGCAGGTCGACCTGCGCGGCAACGTCAATTTTGTCCGCCACCACACCACCGTGTAACCCTTCGTAAAACAAAATATCCGTCGGTTCCGGCAACGCCTGCCACGGCGTAAAGGTACCCGGCACCTGATTGTAGGGAACGGCTTCGTCATAAGTATGCAGATACTTACGTGAACGGCCAGTGCCGGTTTTACCGTATTCGATAAAGCTTTTTTCCAGCAAACCAAAGTCGTTGGCTTCCGGCCCGAAGTAGCTGATATGACGTCCCAGATCGCGCGCCTTGCGTATTGCCGCATCCATTTCAGGACGGGTGAAATGATGAAAACTGTCGCCTTCCAGTTCCGCCGCACGCAAACCAAGCTGCTGAAATATTTTACGAAATGCCACGCTGGTGGTCGTGGTGCCTGCACCGCTCGAACCGGTCACGGCAATAACAGGATGTTTGGCTGACATAATGCGCTGTTCTCCATAAAGGTGATGCAGGCAGGCGAGACGCGGTCTTTTCTGTGGTCGAAGATCTGGCGTCAAGGCTGCGCATAATTAAGCCTATTGTTACCATATTTATTCGCGAAGCCAAAGAGGGCTTCACTATTCTAAACCCGCCAGCAACGGTTGGATCAGCGGGTCTTTCTGGTGGAACAGAGAAACAATGTCATGCAGCGCCTTGCCTGTGTACTCCTTTTTCCACGCCAGACTGAGCGGGGAAGGGGCGCGCGGATAGCGGATTTGCCGGGCGATCAGCTCGCCGCTGTCGAGATATGGCTGGCACAGATGGCGCGGCAGAAAACCGATACCCATTCCCTTCAGGTGACAGGCCAGTTTAGTCGCCACATCTGCCACGATGATCTGCCGTTGCCCGGTCAGCAACCAGGCCACCCGCTTGTTCAGATGGCGCGAGGTGTCTTCCACATTGATGGCAATGTACTGACGCAATACCGCTTCTTCCAGCACACCAGTGATGTGCTGCAGCGGATGAAAGGGCGCATGAACAAAAACCCAGTCCACTTCACCCAGCGGCAGCAGATTCACGGCGTTAGAAAGGGATTCGGTGCCGGTCACGCCAATCGCCAGCTGAAAATCTTCGTACAGCAGCGTATCCCATACCCCCATGTAAATCTGCCGTGTGAAAGTGAACTGCGTGAACGGGTAGCGCTGCGTCAGAGAGCTTAATAACGCTGCCAGAGCTTCAGGGCAGTACATCAGATTGTTCACCACCACATTCAGCTGGCGCTCAATGCCGTCGTTAATCTGCTGCAGTTCTGCCGGTACACCCTCCAGCCAGGTTAGCCACTGGCGACATCGTTCAAGCAGATGCTGTCCGGCGGGCGTCAGCGACACCGTGCGGGTCGTGCGGTTGAGCAATAACGTCCCGGCACTGTCTTCCAGCATCTTAATTCGATAGCTGATGGTCGCAGGCGTTTTATGCAGCATCTCTGCCGCGCGGGAAAAGCTGCCTGTTTGTGCGACGTGCATAAAGGTTTTAATCGACTCCTCATCCAGCATAGGTCACCCGAAGTAATGTTAATGCATTGAATGAAAAAGATTTTATAGATTTAACCGGATGAGAATTGTGGACTTCATCAATTTTATGGAATCTTTTTCCATATTTCGATTGAGCAAGTTGGAAAAAGTTTCTACAGTAATTGCATTGAGGATAAATCCGCCAATCTGGCGGGCTTATCTCACCGGTTTTATTTTAAATGCAGGGATGAATGCCATGGAACTTCCGGTTTACCCGCTGACCCAGGCGGCCTTCGCGGCTTACGGTGATGTGATTGAGACGACAGGTCGCGATTTTTTTCATATCAACGACGGCAAGGTTGAGCGGTACCACGATCTGACCAACGTGGAGATCCTCGGGCAGGATCGTCCGCTGGTCAGCATCAACCGCGCCCAGCCAGCACCGTTGCCCATTGTGGTGACGCAACTCGAAAAACACCCGCTCGGTTCACAGGCGTTTGTGCCGATGCAGGGCGAGCGCTTTATCGTGATTGTTGCGGCAGGGGGCGAGACGCCGGACATCTCCACGCTGAAAGCCTTTATCACCAACGGCCTGCAGGGCGTGAATTATCACCGGAATGTCTGGCACCATCCGCTGTTTGCGTTTGAGACGGTGACGAATTTTCTCACCGTCGATCGTGGCGGCGCAGACAACTGTGATATCAGTCAGTTACCTCAGGGCTATCAGCTTATTTTACCCGTTGCGGCGGGATTAAAGTCGTGACGCTATAAAGCATCTTGCATAAGATACAAGCATCTGAAAACAAGCGAAACGCGGGCGCTCAGCGCCTGATGCTGGAGAAATGTGAGATGGCCGAAGTAAAAAAACGGGGGCGTCCTAGCCAGCCTGGTTCTGGTTCGCAAAAGGGCGCTCAGGCCTTAGAACGCGGCATTGCGGTGTTGAATTATCTGGCGCAGTCCGGCGGCAGTTCTTCTGTCAGCAACATTGCAGAGAATTTGTCGCTGCCCCTTTCCACCACCTTTCGACTGCTGAAAGTGCTGGAAGAGGCCGATTTTGTTTATCAGGATGCGCAACTGAGCTGGTGGCACATTGGCTTACAGGCGTTTACGGTCGGATCGTCTTATATCCATAACCGGGATGTATTGTCAGTCGCCGCGCCTTATATGCAGCGCCTGATGTTGTTGTCGGGCGAAACGGCCAATCTGGCGATCCGCAACGGTTTCGAAGCGGTACTGATCGGCCAGCGGGAATGCCAGTCGATGGTGCGGATGTGCGCGCCGCTTGGCAGCCGTCTGCCGCTGCATGCCTCCGGTGCCGGGAAAGCGTTGCTGTATTCGCTGGATGACGAGGCGCTGATGAGCCTGATGATGCAGGCGGGGTTGAAGAACTTTACGACGCACACGCTGGATAATCTGAATGCGTTGAAAAAGGATCTGCAACACGCGCGTCAGCAGGGTTTTGCACAGGACAGCGAAGAGCATGTGACAGGGCTGAACTGCCTGGCCTCGGCGATTTTTGACAGCAATAACAATGCGGTGGCGGCGATTTCGATCTCCGGCCCCAGCTCCCGCTTAACGACGGAGCGTTTTACCGATTTAGGCGAACTGGTGCGGGATACCGCGCGTGACATCAGTCTGGCCCTGGGCCAGCGCCACTAACCGGTTCGTCCTGCGATCCCCGCTCTGTCGTGAGCGGGATTTTTTTCAGTCAAATTAAAGTTGGAAACTTTTTCCGTTATTTTATGCAAAGCGGAATTACCTGAGGATTTAGCTATGGCTCGTATGACAGCTGCACAGGCAGCAATGTATGTGTTGGAAAAAGAAGGGATCACCACCGCGTTTGGTGTACCGGGCGCAGCGATTAACCCGTTTTATAACGCCATGCGCCTGCATGGAAAAATCCGTCATGTGTTAGCCCGTCATGTGGAAGGTGCATCGCATATGGCCGAAGGTTATACCCGTGCGAAAGCCGGGAACATCGGCGTGTGCCTGGGGACGTCTGGCCCGGCGGGTACCGACATGATCACCGCGCTGTATTCCGCCTCGGCGGATTCCATTCCGATCCTGTGCATTACCGGTCAGGCACCGCGCGCCCGTCTGCATAAAGAGGATTTTCAGGCGGTGGATATTCAGGCGATTGCCGGGCCGGTGAGCAAAATGGCGGTGACCGTGCTGGAACCTGCGCTGGTGCCGCGTGTCCTGCAACAGGCGTTTCATCTGATGCGCTCCGGTCGCCCCGGTCCGGTACTGGTCGATCTGCCGTATGACGTGCAGACCGCCGAAATCGAATTCGATCCGGAAACTTATGAATCGCTGCCCGCTTACAAGCCTGCCGCCACCGTTGCTCAGGCCGTCAAAGCGATGGAAATGCTCAACGCCTGTGAACGTCCGCTGATTGTGGCCGGTGGCGGTGTGATTAACGCTGATGCCGCCGCGCTGTTGCAGCGCTTTGCTGAAATAACCCAAGTGCCGGTGATCCCGACGCTGATGGGCTGGGGCGTGATCCCGGACGATCACCGCCTGATGGCTGGCATGGTCGGATTGCAGACCGCGCACCGCTACGGTAACGCCTCACTGCTGGCGTCGGATCTGGTATTTGGCATCGGTAACCGTTTTGCCAACCGTCATACCGGCTCGGTAGAGAAATACACCGCAGGCCGCAAAATCATCCACGTTGATATCGAACCGACACAAATCGGCCGTGTACTTTGTCCTGATTTAGGCATTGTGTCTGACGCCGGAGAAGCCCTGAAACTGCTGATAGAAGTGGCGGAAGAGCAGAGAAAAGCCGGCAAACTGCCATGTCGTGAAAGCTGGATCCAGGAATGTGAAGAACGCAAACGCACCATGCTGCGCAAAACCCACTTCAACGATGTGCCGGTCAAACCGCAACGCGTCTATGAAGAAATGAGCAAAGCCTTTGGCCGCAATGTGAATTACGTAACCACGATCGGCCTGTCGCAAATTGCGGCGGCGCAGATGCTGCACGTGTTTGAGCCGCGCCACTGGATCAACTGCGGCCAGGCGGGCCCGCTGGGCTGGACCATTCCTGCGGCACTCGGCGTCTGCATTGCTGCGCCGGAACGTCAGGTGGTCGGGATTTCAGGCGATTACGATTTCCAGTTCATGATCGAAGAGCTGGCGGTCGGTGCGCAATTCAACATTCCTTACATCCACGTCCTGGTGAACAACGCTTATCTCGGCCTGATCCGCCAGTCGCAGCGCGCCTTTGATATGGATTACTGCGTCCAACTGGCGTTCGAAAATATCAACTCTGAAGACGTGAAAGGTTACGGCGTCGATCACGTGAAAGTGGTGGAAGGGTTGGGATGTAAAGCGATACGCGTCTTCAAGCCGGAAGATATCGCCCCGGCGTTTACAGAAGCTAAACGTCTGATGAAAAAACATCAGGTGCCGGTGGTGGTGGAAATCATGCTGGAACGCGTCACCAATATTTCCATGGGCGGCGAAATTGACAGTGTGAATGAGTTTGAACCGGTTGCCGATAATGCGGATGACGCACCGACGCACGTCAGCTTCATGAAATATGAATAAGCCAGGAGGCTGAAAATGCTCAAGTTCTCTGCGAATTTATCCATGCTGTTTCTGGAGGTAGATTTCCTTCAGCGCTTTAAAGCGGCGGCTGACAGTGGGTTTACGGCGGTGGAGTTTATGTTCCCTTACGACTATCCGGCTGACACCCTGAAGGCGTTACTGGCGCAAAATAAGCTGCAACATACGCTGCACAATCTGCCCGCGGGCGACTGGGCGGCGGGCGAGCGCGGTATTGCCTGCCTGCCGGGGCGTGAAGCGGAGTTTCGCGAAGGCGTAGCACAGGCCATCGCTTACGCCAAAGCACTCGGCAACCGCAAAATTAACTGTCTGATTGGCAAAACTCCGGCGGGTTCGGATGCCGTCAGCGTGACGCCTTTGGTGGTGGAAAATCTGCACTATGCCGCACAGGCGCTGGCGAAAGAGGGGCTGATGCTGCTGATTGAGCCGATCAATCACTTTGATATGCCGGGATTTTATCTGACCGGTACGCAACAGGCGCTGGATCTTATTGAACGCGTCGGCTGTGACAACCTGTTTATCCAGTACGACATTTACCATATGCAGCGGATGGAAGGGGAACTGGCGAATACCCTGATCCGCCATGCGGACAAAATCGGTCATTTGCAGGTGGCGGATAACCCGAACCGTAATGAACCGGGTACCGGTGAAATTAATTACGACTTTATTTTCAACCTGATTAAAAACTCGGATTACGACGGTTGGGTCGGTTGTGAATATAAGCCACGGGCGCGCACGGAAGAAGGATTAGGCTGGCTTAACGCCTACCGCTAATCGTTATAAAACGCGAGAAACAGACATTATTCACCCTCGCGGTGAGGGATTTCTGTACGCCAAATTTCAGTCACATTGAAAGGGAATTAGCATGAAAATTGGATTTATCGGCTTAGGAATTATGGGCGCACCGATGGCGCAACATCTGGTGGATGCCGGGCACAGTCTGCATTTCTCCACACTCGGCAACGTGCCTGCTTCACTGACCGATGCCGGTGCCAAAGCCTGTGCGACACCGGCAGAAGTCACCGTTCACGCCGACGTCATTATTATCATGGTGCCGGATACGCCAGACGTGGCAACGGTGCTGTTTGGTGACAACGGCTGCGCCAGCGTGCCGCTGAAAGGCAAAACCATTGTCGATATGAGTTCCATCTCACCGATTGAAACCAAAACGTTTGCGCAGCGTGTGCAGCAACTGGGGGGTGAATATCTGGATGCGCCGGTTTCCGGCGGTGAAATTGGCGCGCAGCAGGGCACGCTGACCATCATGGTGGGCGGTAAGGAATCAGTCTTCAACGATATCAAACCGCTGTTTGAGCTGATGGGTAAGAACATCACGCTGGTGGGCGATTGCGGAGCCGGGCAAACCTGCAAAGTGGCGAACCAGATCATTGTGGCGCTGAATATTGAAGCTGTCTCGGAAGCGCTGTTGTTTGCTTCCCGCGCCGGTGCCGATCCTGCCCGTGTTCGTCAGGCTTTGATGGGCGGATTCGCCTCCTCGCGCATTCTGGAAGTGCACGGTGAGCGCATGATCAAGCGTACTTTTGCGCCGGGCTTTAAAGTCGCGCTGCACCAGAAAGATCTCAACCTGGCGCTGCAAAGTGCCAAAGCCTTATCAATCAGCCTGCCTAATACGGCGACCTGTCAGGAGTTATTCAATGTCTGTGCAGCAAACGGCGGATCGCAGTTAGATCATTCGTCATTAATTCAGTCGCTGGAAATGATGTCGAATCACAAAATCGGTTAATTAAATCAGGCTGGCATCAATGTCAGCCTTTTTTAATCCACAAGCACGTCCCTAACGTATTATGAGGAATTAAGGATGAATGAATCAGAATGCACTCAGCAAGAACGTTATCGTGAAAGAGGATACAGCAACGATCTTCTGCCAAAATTAAAAGAAAAAAGAAACTGGAAAGGATTTAATTATTTTACGCTGTGGATGGGTTCGGTACACAACGTGCCGAATTATATTGCGGTCGGCGGATTTCTTATTCTCGGGTTGTCTACGTTTAGCGTGATGATGGCGATTATTATCAGCGCGCTGTTTATTGCGGCGGTGATGGTATTAAACGGGGCGGCAGGTTCGAAATACGGCGTACCTTTTGCGATGATCCTGCGCGGTTCTTACGGTATCCGCGGCGCATTATTTCCCGGCATTCTCAGAGGCTGTATCGCGGCGATTATGTGGTTCGGTTTGCAATGCTATGCCGGTTCACTGGCCTTCCTGATCCTGATTGGCAAAATCTGGCCGGAGTTCCTGACCCTCGGCGGTGATTTCAATCTGCTGGGTATTTCCATGCCGGGGCTGATCGCCTTTATGATTTTCTGGGCAATCAACGTGATGATCGGTTTTAGCGGCGGCGGGGTGCTGAATAAATTCACCGCCATCCTTAATCCGTGCATTTATGTTGTTTTCGGTGGCATGGCGGTTTGGGCTATCTCGCTGGCCGGGCTGGAAAATATCCTTAACTATGTGCCCGCCAATGCCGAGCAATCGGGTAATCCGCTGTTCCTGTTTCTGGTGGTGATCAATGCCGTGGTCGCGGTGTGGGCGGCACCGGCGGTGAGTGCTTCGGACTTTACCCAGAATGCCAGCAGTTTTAAACAGCAGGCGTGGGGACAAACGCTGGGTCTTATCGTGGCGTACGTGCTGTTTGCCGTTGCCAGCGTCTGTATTCTGGCTGGGGCAAGCATTCACTACGGCGTTGATACCTGGAACGTGCTGGATATCGTACAGAAATGGGACAGCCTGTTCGCCTCGGTGTTTGCTGTGTTAGTGATCCTGATGACCACCATTTCGACCAACGCCACCGGTAACATTATCCCGGCCGGTTTCCAGATTGCCGCTATCGCACCGAAAAAGCTGACCTATAAAAAAGGTGTGCTGATTGCCAGCCTGATAAGCGTGGTGATTTGCCCGTGGAAACTGATGGAGAATCAGGAAAGTATTTATCTGTTCCTCGATATTATCGGCGGGATGTTAGGGCCGGTCATTGGCGTGATGATGGCGCACTATTTTATTGTGGTACGCAGTGAGCTGGATCTGGATACGCTGTATACCGCACCGGGAAATTATAACTATTACGATCGCGGATTTAATACCGTGGCATTCGCCGTGACATTAATTGCCGTCGTCCTTTCACTGGGCGGAAAGTTTATTCCTGTGCTGGAACCTTTATCGCGGGTTTCCTGGTTTGTGGGTGTCATTGTGGCTTTCGTTTTGTATTCCGTTTTTATGAAAAGGGAACCGTCACTTCAGCCGCAAAATGTGTGAGCCGGTAAACCGGCATGAAATAAACGAATAATAAATCCAATAATAAAATCTTATCTCTGTACTTTCATAAGGAAATATAACCATGTCATATGATCTGATCATTAAAAAAGGCACTGTTGTTCTGGAAAGTGAAGCCGTTATTACGGATATCGCGGTGAAGAATGGCAAAATTGTCGCCATCGGCGATGACCTGACTGGCGCAGAAAAAATACTCAGCGCGGAAGGGTTGATCGTTGCGCCGGGAATGGTGGATGCCCATACGCACATCTCCGAACCGGGTCGCAGCCACTGGGAAGGCTACGCCACCGGTACCCGTGCGGCGGCCAAAGGCGGGATCACCACCATGATCGAAATGCCGCTTAACCAGTTACCGGCCACGGTGGATCGCGCGTCCCTGCACATGAAATTCGATGCTGCCGAAGGCAAGCTGACCATCGATGCCGCGCAGTTTGGCGGGCTGGTGTCTTACAACCTTGACCGTTTGCATGAGCTGGATGAAGAAGGCGTGGTGGCCTACAAATGTTTCGTCGCTACCTGCGGCGACCGCAGCGTCAGTAACGATTTCCGTGACGTGAATGACTGGGAATATTTCAAAGGCCTGCAAATTCTGGCAAAACGCGATCAGTTAGTGGCGGTTCATGCGGAAAACGCGCTGATCTGCGACGAACTGGGCCGCGAAGCCAAAGACGCCGGACGGGTGACGGCACATGATTATGTTGCCTCACGCCCGGTCTTCACTGAAGTGGAAGCCATTCGCCGCGTGTTGTATCTGGCGAAAGTAGCGGACTGCCGTTTGCACGTCTGCCATATCTCCAGCCCGGAAGGTCTGGCGGAAGTGCTGCGCGCACGTCACGAAGGCCAGCGTGTGACCTGTGAATCTTGCCCGCATTACTTCGTACTGGATACCGCACAGTTTGAAGAGATCGGCACGCTGGCAAAATGTTCGCCACCTATCCGCGACAAGAAAAATCAGGACGGCATGTGGGAACACCTGCTGAAAGGTGACTTTGACTGTCTGGTCTCCGACCATTCGCCGTGCCCGCCGGATATGAAAGCCGGCAACGTCATGCAGGCGTGGGGCGGTATCGCCGGACTGCAAAACTGCGTCGATGTGATGTTCGACGAAGCCGTGCAGAAACGCGGTATGTCGTTGCCGATGTTCTCAAAGCTGATGTCTTCCAACGCGGCGGATATCTTCGGGCTGAAGCATAAAGGCCGTATCTCCATCGGCAAAGATGCCGATTTCGTGTTCATCAAACCGAACAGCAGCTATGTGCTGAAAGCGTCAGATCTGGAATATCGCCATAAAGTCAGTCCGTATGTTGGCCGCACCATCAATGCGCAGGTCGTGAAAACTATTCTGCGCGGCGAAACCATCTATGACATCAAAGATGGTTTCCAGGATAAGTGCATCGGTAAATTCGTACTGAAACACCAGCAGTAATCTCTGCATCTGCCCGCTGTGTAAACGGCGGGCTTTTTCTTTTTGAGGTCAGCCAGATTGTCATGATGTTATTTCCCAGAGCGCAAATCCTGCCGGGTATCCAGTGGTTCTTCTTCATTTTCTGCAACACGGTGGTTATCCCGCCGACGTTACAGTCTGCGTTTCAGCTTTCCGATGCGGCCACGCTGTGCCTGATGCAATACTCTTTTATCGCCACCGGGCTGGCGTGCGTGGCGCAGGCGGCGCTCGGCCACGGCCGCGCCATTATGGAAGGGCCGACCGGATTGTGGTGGGGCGTGATCCTCACCGTGACGCTGGCGGAAGCCGCGCAAGGGACGCCGCTGCCGGTGATCGGCGGCAGTCTGGCTGTGGGTATCGCACTTTCCGGTGTGATCACCGTGCTGATTGGCCTGAGCGGGCTTGGTCATCGTATCGCCGTGTTGTTTCGTCCGGCGGTGATGATGGTGTTTATGTTTTTACTCGGTGCCCAACTGCTGTCGCTGTTTATTAAAGGCATGCTGGGGCTCCCTTTTGGCGTGCCGCAGGGGCCGGTGGCTATTGATTTTCCGGCGTTCCTGCTGGCGCTCGCCGTGGCGGCGCTGGTGGTCGGTATTGTGGTCTGGCTGCCGTCACCGTGGAATAAATATGGCCTGCTGGCTGGTACGTTGCTCGGTTGGGCGGCATATCGGATCATTTTCCCGCAGGCCGTCAGCCCGGGCACCGGCACAGACTGGCAGTGGTTTCCGCTGGGCGCGCCGCAGGAATTACGCGGTGGTATTATCCTGACCGCCACGATGACCGGGATGCTGAATATTTCGAATACTTTTGGCGCGCTGCGCGGCACCCAGATTTTTTACCCGCAGCAGACCCCGCAATATCGCCGCAGTTTTGTGGTTTCCGGCCTGTTTACCCTGGGATCGGCTGTTCTGGGCATCGTGCCTTTTTCGCCGTTTGTCTCATCGATTGGCCTGCTGACGCAAACCAATGACAACCGCAAAGCACCGTTTATTCTCGGCGCGCTGGTGGTGGTTGCCATTGGTCTGTTTACGCCGCTGACGGCGTTTTTCGCCCGCATCCCGTTGAGCATCAGCAGCGCCGTGTTGCTGGTGTCTTATCTGCCTCTGCTCAGTTCGTCGCTGTCATTTCTGCCCCACATCAGGCTCAGCAGCCGCAATGTTTACCGTCTGGCGATCCCGCTGTTTGCCGGGATTTTCCTGATGGGGCTGCCTGCCGGATATGTGCAGCAGGTGCCGCTGTGGCTGCGTCCGCTGCTGAGTAATGGTTTGCTGACCGGCGTGATGCTGGCGATTGCGCTGGAAAATTTATTGCCCTGGGACCGGGTTCACTGAGTCCCCATTACCGAAGGATTGAAGATGAAAATTATTATTGCGCCCGATTCATTCAAGGAAAGTTTAAGTGCGGAATGTGCGGCGATGGCGATTGAAGACGGGTTTCGCGCTGTGTTCCCGGAACTCGAGGCTGTCCGTCTGCCGGTTGCTGACGGCGGCGAAGGCACGGTGGATGCGCTGATTGCCGCGACCGGCGGGCATCGCATTGATATTGAGGTGACAGACCCGCAGGGACATCGCGTGCGTGGTTTTTACGGCGTGAACGGCAAAGGTGATTGTGCGGTGATTGAAATGGCCGCCGCCAGCGGTCTGATGCTGGTGCCCGCCGGACAGCGTGACCCGCTCGCGGCCACCAGTTTCGGCACCGGTGAGTTAATCCGTCATGCACTGGACGGCGGTATCCGCCATATCATTTTAGGCATTGGTGGCAGCGCGACCGTTGATGGCGGCATTGGCATGGTACAGGCGCTCGGCGGCCGTTTTACCGATGCGCAGGGCATTGATCTGCCGTGGGGCGGCGCCGCGCTGGCGCAACTGGCGGCTATTGATCTGAGCGCACTGGATCCGCGTTTAGCGCAGTGCCGGATTGAAGTGGCGTGCGATGTGGAAAATCCGCTGACCGGCCCGTGCGGTGCGGCGGCAGTATTCGGCCCGCAAAAAGGCGCGTCGGCACAAGATGTTCAGGTTCTGGACGCGGCGCTGGCCCATCTGGCGGCGGTTATTTTCCGCCATCTCGGCGTTAACGTGCTTGAGTGGCCAGGCGGCGGCGCGGCGGGCGGAATGGGTGTGGCGGCTCGGTTGTTCCTGCGTGGCAACATGCGTTCCGGTATCGACATTATTATGGATGCCATCGGGCTGGATGAGGCGATGCAAGGTGCTACGCTGGTGATCACCGGCGAAGGGCGGCTGGATCAGCAGACCATTAACGGCAAAGCACCGGTCGGTGTGGCGCGGCTGGCACAACGCTACCATGTGCCGGTGATCGGGCTGGCGGGCATTCTGGGCGAAGGAGTGGAAGTCGTGCATCAGCACGGGCTGGAAGCGGTATTCAGTATTCTCCCACGCCTCGCGCCACTGGAAACGGTGCTGGAGCAGGGGGAGGAAAACCTGCGTTACGCTGCGCAAAATCTTGCCCGAGTTTACCGGCTGGGCATGAAGGCCTCTTCCTGACGTTATCGGTTTCTCAAAACACAAAAACCGCCAGCGATGGCGGTTTTCTTATTACATTCACGAACCGTTAAAGTTCGACGTCGCGGTTACAGTCTTTCGAATAGATATAGCTCAGCGGCTCATCGCGCCCCACGGCATAACAGGCCTGCGGACAGTACGCCCCCATAAAGATATAGTCGTTTTTCTTCACCGGGATCCAGTGGTTATCCAGGTTATACATGCCTTCACCGCTGAGGATCAGCGCACCATGCTCCTGCACGTGCGTCTCCACATAGCCGTGGCAGGCACCTGGCGCAAACGTCAGAATATGAATGTTCATATCGAACCCCAGATCCGCAGGGAGTAAATCCTGCACAATCACATCCGACATGCCTTCGTAGTGGATTTTTTCCAGCTGATGCACGTTGTTGCTCACCACATGCGGCTGGAAACCACTGACCGGCGTATAGCGTTTTTTATAGAGGAATAAGCGGCTGTTCTGGCCGCCGTTGGCATTCACCAGCGTCATGCTCACGCCCGGCGGGCAGTAAAGATATCCGCCGCTTTCCAGCCGGTAATCCTGACCTTCGGCATTCGCAGTGATGTTACCGTCGATCACGTAGACGAAGGTTTCGATATGCGCGTCGCCGCCGAAGCCCGCCAGGTTTTTCCCCCCTTCCAGCATGTTGACCAGATAATCCACAAAGGTCGCGCCCAGTTTCGGCGTCGCCAGAATGGTGATTTCACAGCGCTCAAAACCGGGCAGGGTATTTTTGACCAGACCGTCGGGTTCAATCAGCGCATAATTCCCGCGTTTGATGATGGAACGGTTAGAAAGTAAATCATTGATATAGCCTGTGTTTTGGTTGATATAACCCATTGTAAACTCCCTTTAAGACAGATTAATAAGCCAGTTGATGCAGCATTTTCGCCAGCATTTCCACGCCCGCGGCCAGATCGGCAACAGCGGTGTTTTCTGCCGGGTTGTGGCTGATACCCGCAATGCTGGGAACGAACAGCAGGCAGGTCGGTACGCAGGCGGCGAAAATCTGCGCGTCGTGCCCGGCGCCGCTGTGCATCACGCGGTAACGGCTGTTTTGTTCACGGCACAGGGCGTCGAGTTGCACCACCAGTTGTTTGTCCATGGGCACCGGCGCTTCATCCATCCATAAATCAATGTCGATGCCGATGCCGCGTTCCTGGCAAATCCGCCGCATGGTGGCTTCCAGTTCTGTGGTAAACGCCAGCAGCGCCTGCTGATCGGTGTGACGGCAATCAATGCTGAACACGGTTTTACCCGGCACGACATTAACGGTACCCGGCACCGGCACCACTTTGCCGAAGGTCAGCACCAGCGGGTCGCCGTGCGATTCGGCGCTTTCGGTGGCCGTCACGCAAATCTGACTGAATGCCTGAAGGGTATCTTTGCGGTAACTCATCGGCGTAGTGCCCGCGTGATTGGCGGTGCCGGTCAGGGTCACGGTATAGCGGCGCTGACCGACAATCGCATGCACCACGCCGAGTTGCTGCTGATTGCGTTCGAGCACGCTGCCCTGCTCGATATGCAGTTCGACAAAGGCTTTGATATCGCGGCGGGCGGGCAACGGAGAACCGGGCAGCGTGAAACCACATTGCTGCATCGCATCGGTAAATTTCACGCCCTGCGCATCGGTGATGTTGCGCACATCGGCAGGATCGGCCTGTCCGACAATGTTTTTACTGCCCCAGAAAACATAGGGAAAACGGCTGCCTTCTTCTTCGGCCAGTGACACCACTTCCAGCGTGCGGCGCGGCGTGCCAAAGGTGTCTTTCAGATAGCGCATGGCGATAAAGGCGGCGAGCACACCGAACTGTCCGTCGAGATGGCCGCCGCTGACCACCGTATCGATATGCGAGCCGGAGAGAATGACCTCGTCTTTGCGGTCACTGCCTTCGATGCGGCCATATAAATTGCCGACGGCGTCGAAACGGGTGGCGAACCCATTCTGCGCCATCCGCTGTTTTAACTGATTTTGCGTTTCCAGCCATTCGGGGGAATAAAGCAGGCGGGAAATACCGCCAGCCGGATCTGCGCCAAATACCGATAACCAGTCGAGCTGACTTTCTACGTGCTGATAAAAGGGCGACATAGCATATTCACCTTTAAATAAATAATTAATGTGCGAAAGGAGATTGTGTTTGATAAGTGTGGGTATAAAGCTCATCGGAAATTAAATAACGATAAATGTCATCTATCAGTTCTATTCCATTGGCTTTCGTATGCTCTTCATAAATATCCAGGTTCTGGCCCGGATACAGCACTTTTTCAAAACCCGGCGCCGGACGAAGTGCCACTAATTCGGCCAGCATCTGGCTGATATTTTTTCTGAATATCTGAGAAGAGGTAAAGAACGCCGGATTAATCACAATGTGCAACTGGCCGAGGTCACGACCGGCGGTGAGGTCTTCATACATCGAGCTGACGGAGCGCCCGAACGGCAGACCGAGTAAAATACCGGACAACACATCGACCATCATCATCAGGCCGTAGCCTTTCGGGCCGGACATCGGCAGAAGCGCTTCGACGGCATAAGGATCGGTGGTGGGATTGCCTGCGCCATCTACCGCCCAGGTGTCAGGGATTTTTTCATTGCGCGCCCGGGCATCAAGGATTTTCCCCCACGCCTGCACGGTGGTCGCCATGTCAAAGGTGATGATTTGCTCCCCTTCGCCGGGTGCGGCAAAGGCAATCGGGTTGGTGCCGTAATAGATGTCGGCGGAGCCAAACGGCACCACCATCGGGTCAGACTGGCAAACGGAAACCGCGATCAGACCGGCTTTGGCCGCGCGGTGAACGAAATAAGACAGCGCGCCGCAATGCCCCATCTGTCGGATTCCCACCACGGCGACACCTTTAGTTTTTGCCATGTCGATGGCATGTTCCATCGCCAGGTTTGCTGCGACATGGCCAGGTCCGTTATCGGCATGCAGAATGCCGCTGCACGGCCCGGTTTCTTCCCACTGCAACGCCGGAGAGGTGTTGGTGCCGCCTCTGGCAATACGTTCGGCATAATATTCAACCCGCACCGCGCCGTGAGAATGGATGCCTCTGGCATCAGCATAAGAGAGCACGTCGGCCACCACGGCGGCATGTTCCGGCGTTAAACCGGCGGTGGTGAGTTTGCGGGCAATAAGCTGGTGTAATTCTTCGCGACTGACCTTCATCTGGCGTTCCTTATTTGCAGCGAATGAGGCGTTGAATAGCGAAGAAAATACGGGATATCCCGCGTGAGAATGTGATCTGAATAACTAATCAGGGATAGCGAAAATCAATTTGCTAATGCGCATTTTTTCTTATTAATTTTTTATTTAATCGTTATTCATTATTTAATTTCTTCACATGTAAATCAGCGTGGTTATTTAATTAAACCTGACAATAAATCAAGTGTGAGCCAGTTCACCTTGCGAGGTTTTATTTCTGCGTAGCCTGCGTCTCACCGTCTGAAAATATAAGGGAAGCAGATGATCCACGCCTGTATTAAAAAAGGAAGTTTTCAGGATTCCGTCAGCCTGATGATTATTTCCCGCCAGCTCAGTGAATCACCGGACGTTGACGATGTATCGGTGATGATGGGGACACCCGCCAATAAAGCGTTATTAGAAGCCACCGGTTTCTGGCATGCCTGTTTTGAACAGGCGACGCCGAATGATATCTGCGTGGCGGTGCGTAGCGAAAGTCGCGAAGCAGGCATTATTGCTGCGATTACCGCACAGCTTGAAGACGCCTTAAAAGCCATGTCAGCCGGGCAACGCGGCGGGCGATCTCTGCCGGTAGCGCGCCGTTTTTCCAGCGCGGAACAACGCCTTCCTGACGCTAATCTGATGCTGATTTCCATTGCGGGCGAGTATGCCGCCGGGCTGGCGCATCAGGCGCTCGACAGTGGCCGCAACGTGATGATTTTCTCTGATAACGTCACGCTGGAAGACGAAATCGCGCTTAAACAAAAAGCCTGTGAGAAAGGGTTGCTGGTGATGGGGCCGGATTGCGGCACCGCCATTATTGCCGGTGCACCGCTGGCGTTTGCCAATGTGTTGCCGCAAGGCGTGATTGGCGTGGTCGGCGCATCCGGTACCGGCATTCAGGAACTGACGTCGCAAATTGCGCTGAACGGACAGGGCATTTCGCAGGCTATCGGCCTCGGAGGACGCGATCTTTCCGCGCAGGTCGGCGGCATCAGTGCGCTGACGTCGCTGAAGATGCTGGCGGAGGATCCGCAAAGTCAGGTGCTGGCCTTTGTCTCCAAACCCCCGGCAGACGCCGTTCGCCTGAAAGTGATGGCGGCGATGAAAGCTATTCGTAAGCCAGTGGTGGCGCTGTTTCTCGGTGCGCCGGTCAGCCAGGCGCGTGACGGCAATGTCTGGCTGGCATCGACCCTCGATGAAGCGGCACGCATCGCCTGCCTGCTGGCGCGGGTGGTTCAGGTTGCCGCATCACAACCTGATGTCACGGGTAAAAAAATCGCCGGATTGTTTACCGGTGGCACGCTGGCCGCCGAGGCCGCAATGGTGCTGGCCGGTCTGCTGGACGTGGAAGCCGATCATGTCCATGAGCACGGCACCATGCTTGACCACAACGGACACCGCATCATTGATTTGGGCGACGATTTCTACACCGTTGGCAAACCGCATCCGATGATTGACCCGACCTCGCGGGAACAGCTGATTCTCGGGCTGGCCGGTAAATCTGAAACCGGCGTGCTGCTGCTGGATGTGGTCATTGGTTATGGCGCGCAGCGCGATCCGGCCGGTTCGGTGGCAACGGCTGTCAGGCAACTGATGACGCAGCGCGCCCGACATGCGCCGCTGGTGGTGATCGCCATGGTGACGGGCAGTGAGCAGGATCCGCAGTGCCGTTCGCAGCAAATCGCCCTATTGCGCGAGGCGGGCATTTTAGTGGTGCAAACCCTGCCGGAAGCCACGCTGCTGGCACACACCTTATGTACCCAAACTGCCGTGACACCTGCGGCATCAACTTGCCCGCTGTTGTCGCAGGTCGCGGTGATCAACGCCGGACTGCGCAGTTTTGCGCTGGATTTGCAATCGGCTTCGGTGCCGGTCGTGCACTACCCATGGTCGCCCGTTGCGGGTGGCAATCTCCGGCTGGCCAGCTTGTTAAAACAACTGGGCTGAGCCGCTTCCCCTCTTCGGATAACGAGACATCTTATGAAAAATACCCTCGAACAGGCCAATACCGCCGTTATCGAACGCATTCGTCAGGCGCGCCCGCACTGGCTTGATGTTCAGCCCGCCCGTCAGGTGATCCCGGTGCTGAATCAGGGAAAAACCCTGCTGCATGCAGGCCCGCCTGTCTGCTGGGAAGACATGACCGGCCCGGTGCGCGGTGCCTGCATCGGCGCCTGTCTGTTTGAAGGCTGGGCGCAGGATGAACAACGTGCGTTGCAATTGCTGAATAGTGGCGAAATCCGGTTTGTGCCTTGTCATCACGTCAGTGCGGTCGGGCCGATGGGCGGTATCACGTCGGCGAACATGCCGGTGCTGGTGATCGGCAATCTCACTGACGGCAACCGTGCTTTCTGCAACATGAACGAAGGTATCGGCAAGGTGATGCGTTTCGGTGCCTATGGCCCGGATGTTCAGATGCGTTTGCGCTGGATGCGCGACGTGCTGGCACCGGCACTGAGTGGCGCGTTGCATCGTCTCGAGCGCGGTATCGATTTAACGGCGATGATGGCGCAGGGCATTACGATGGGCGATGAATTCCATCAGCGCAATATCGCCACTTCGGCGTTACTGATGCGTACGCTGGCACCGCAACTGGCGGCAGGCAATCTGGATAAAACCACGCTGACTGACGTTTTGCATTTTCTGAGTACGACCGATCAGTTCTTCCTCAATCTGGCGATGGCTTACTGCAAAGCGGCGATGGATGCCGGTGCGGCCATCGGCAAAGGCAGTATCGTCACCGCCATGACCCGCAACGGCAAAGAGTTTGGTATCCGCGTCAGCGGCCTCGGCGATCGTTGGTTTACCGCACCGGTGAATATGCCGCAGGGATTGTTCTTCAGCGGCTACAGCCAGGAGGATGCCAACCCGGATATGGGTGACAGCGCCATCACGGAAACCTTTGGCGTCGGCGGCGCAGCGATGATTGCCGCGCCGGGTGTGACCCGTTTTGTCGGCGCGGGCGGGATGGATGCCGCCATCACCGTGTCTGAAGAGATGGCGGAAATCTTCCTCGAACGCAACATGATGCTGCAAATTCCCGGCTGGGATTTTCAGGGCGCCTGCCTTGGACTGGATGTGCGGCGTGTGGTGGAAACCGGCATCACGCCGCTGATTAACACCGGCATTGCTCACCGCGAACCGGGGATTGGTCAGATTGGTGCCGGCACGGTACGTGCGCCGCTGGCCTGCTTCGAACAGGCGCTGGAGGCTCTGGCGGAACACCTCGGGGTGCATCCTCAGGTATGAATATTCCCGCACCGCTGGCGGTCAGCGCTCACGCACCGGTATGTCCCGGTGACTGGCAGGTTGTTGGTTTGTTTTCCCGCGCCATCAACCTGAGCAATGAGCGGGGCGAATGGCTGACACTGCATCGATACGGCAAAGGGTTGAGCCCGATGGGATGGCTGTTGCGGGCGCGGGATTTTGAAGGGCTACTCAGTCGTCTGACGTTGGGCGATGTGATGCGGGCGGGTGCTGAAAACCCGCCCGCGCGCAGGCTGGATTTGCACGTAACACAAGGCTCGCGGCAGCTTTACGACTATGTGCACGGTGTTCTGACCGGATGCCCGCAGCTTACGGGGCTGTTCGGTGAGCTTCGTCAGGTTGTCCGTGAACCGCCCGGCGGAGAACTGGCGCATATTCAGCATCAGTTATTGCGGCAGTTGCAGGGGCATCGCGTTGACTGGCAGAACGTAGTGGGTAAAGGCGCGGGGCTGACACCGAGCCACGACGACACGCTGACCGGCATGTTGCTGGTGTGTGCGGCGCGCGGGTTGCCGGTCGGTGACTTTTTTGATCATACACCGGACCTGCGCACGCTCACGTCATCGGTCAGTTGCGCCTATCTGCATCATGCGGTGAGAAGACAATTTTCCACCCCATTGCTGCATCTGATTCGTGCCCGGCGCGCAGAGCAGGTTCTGGCGCTGGGGCACACGTCGGGTGCCGATACGCTGCTTGGCGTCTGGCTGGCATTGACGCTTTTCAGGGAACACTTTCTTTAAGGAGGAAACATGGAAACTTTAGTGGTCGCACTGGGCGGTAATGCGCTTTTACAACGTGGCGAATGCCTGTCGGCTGAAAATCAGTATCGCAATATTGCGACGGTGGCCGGTGCGCTGGCGCGTCTGGCGACGCGCTACCGTCTGGCGATTGTTCACGGCAACGGCCCCCAGGTCGGATTGTTGTCATTACAAAATCAGGCGTATACGGAGGTGCCCGCCTATCCGCTGGATATTCTGGTCGCAGAAACACAGGGCATGATCGGGTTTATGCTGGCGCAAATGCTCGGGCAGCAGACGGGCATGCCAGAGGTGTCCACCGTGCTGACGCGCATTGAAGTCGACAGCCGCGATCCGGCGTTTGCCTCTCCCGAAAAATTTATCGGGCCGGTGTACCCGCCGGGATCTCAGCAGGAACTGGAAAACCTGCATGGCTGGAAAATGAAAGCCGACGGGGCTTATTTGCGCCGCGTGGTGGCGTCACCCGTGCCTAAGCGGATTGTGGATATCGACGCTATTCAGCAATTGCTGGCGCGCGGGCACGTGGTGATTTGTAATGGCGGTGGCGGCATTCCGGTGTTTGAAGACGGCAACGGCGCGCAGGCGGTAATCGACAAGGATTTGTCGGCAGCGCTGCTGGCGCGTCAACTGAAGGCGCAAAAGCTGGTGATCCTGACCGATGCCGATGCGGTGTATGAACACTGGGGCACGCCGCAGCAACGGGCGATCCGTCGTGCGACGCCCGCGCAGCTCGCGCCTTTTGCGCAAAACGACGGTTCGATGGGCCCCAAAGTTGCGGCGGTCAGCGCGTTTGTGAATTACAGCGGCTATCCGGCCTATATCGGCGCGCTGGATCAGATCGAGGCGGTGCTGGCGGGAGACGCCGGAACCTGTATTTCGGCAACGGCGTAAGAAAACGGCTCCGCATCGACGGAGCCGTGAGTTACCAGTCCTGCGGGGTTTCTTCCTGCCCGGCGCGGAACTGACCACGCGGCATAATGTTCAGCGTTTCATGCAGTTCTGACCAGACCAGCACAACCTCGCCGCTTTTCAGCTGACGTTTCACGTCATCGACTTTTTGTTCCAGCGATCGTTCCTGCTCGCCGTAATCGGTGCCTTCGCGCAATACGAAGGATTCCACCACGCTGGTGAGCAGTTCAGCGTCCAGTTCCTGCCAGGGAATAATCACTCTGTTGTTTCCTTAGTCTTATTTTCTAAATACGGGGCGATCCAGGCCGGAATGCGCTGTTCCAGCCACATCTGCGGATGACGTAAGCTGCCGGAAACAAACCCGACATGTCCGCCATGTTCTGTTAACTGATATTCCACGCAATCCGGTAAATTTTCTGCTTTCGGGATGACCTCCGGCGTCATAAACGGGTCGTCTTTGGCGTGGATAATCAGCAACGGCGTTCTGATCTGCGCCAGTAACGGCAGGCCGCTGCACCGGCGGTAATAATCCAGCGCGTCGGTAAATCCGTGCGCTTTTGAGGTGATGGCGTCATCGAATTCACGAAGGTAACGCATGGCTTTTAGCTGCTCCAGCGTGACGGGCAATGTGCCCGGATATTTCGCCAGTTTGCGCGAGGCATTGCCTTTGAGCTGATCGAGCAGATAGCGCTGATAAATCCGTGATGAACCTTGTTCCAGCCGGTAAGCGCAAGGTTCCAGCATCAGCGGCGCGGAGACCACCACGGCGGCGCTCAGCGTACACGTTTCCCCTTCCTGCCCGAGATAGCAGGCCAGCATATTGCCGCCGAGCGACACGCCCACCGCGCCGGTCGGGACTTCGCCATAAGTTTCATTGAGCCAGCGAATGAAAAAACGGGCGTCTTCGGTTTCGCCGGAATGGTAAATACGTAGCAGTTTATTGGGTTCACCGCTGCATCCGCGAAAATGCATCACGACGCCGAGCCAGCCTTTGTCTTTCCAGGCCTGCAATAGACCGTGGGCGTAAGGGCTGAAGAAACTGCCTTCCAGTCCGTGAAACAGGATCATGCGTGGTTTATGTCGCGCCTGTTCCGGGTCTTCAGTCCAGGCTAAATCCAGAAAATCACCGTCCGGCGTATCCAGCCTTTGCCAGTGAGGTTTGAGTTTTGCGTGCCGCCGAACGAGCCGCGGTAACAGCGTCTGGATGTGAGGATTACTGGCCCCGCGCAGGGGGCGAAAGGATTCAAACATAAGATGAATAAATTTCTCTTAAGAGACTCTTGTGCGATCAATATCACGCTGTTAGCTTCAATGCTATCGCACATCTTTCGGGTCGGAGAACCCAAATTAAATGGAACCTGGTTTATTTTTCTCGATGCTCGGATTTTTATGGGTCGCCGCTATCACCCCTGGCCCGAACAATATGTTGTTAACCACGTCTGGCGCTAACTTCGGGTTCTTCCGCTCACTCTGGCTGATGGTCGGCATTATGCTTGGCATGCAAAGTATTTTGCTGCTGGTGGCGTTTGGGGTCGGCGGGCTCATCACGATTTATCCTGCGTTACATCTGTTCCTCAAAATCGCCGGTAGCCTGTATCTGCTGTGGCTGGCGTGGAAGATTGCGACATCTGCCTATGAAAAACTGGAAACCGGCGCCCCGCCACCCAGGCCGATCCGCTTGTATCAGGGCTGGTTGCTGCAATTCCTCAACCCGAAAGCGTGGCTGATGGGGCTGGGCGCGGTCGCGAGCTTCAGTCTGGCCGGTGCCGCCTATAACCACTCTATTGCCGGTATCAGCCTCGGGATGTTCCTGGTCAATCTGGTGTCCGGGATCATCTGGCTTGGCTTCGGTACCGTAATTGGCCGCCTGCTGCGCAGCAGGCGTGCGTGGTATACCTTTAATATCGCGATGGGGATTCTGACCGCCGCCTGCGTATTGCTGATCTGGCACTGATTTGCAGACAAAAGAAAGGCGCCGTCGTGGCGCCTTTCTCATTTCTTACCGAACGATCTTCTAGTCGAGATCAAAGGCTTTCGACATGTCTTCCAGTTGTTCCTGTGCATCGAGCCAGGTCATTTCGGTCTCTTCCAGCGCGCCTTTCACTTTGGTCTGCTGTTGCAGACATTCGGTGAGATCGGCTTTACGGCTGTTGTCGTAAATCGCGGAATCAGTCAGACGCTCTTCAATGGTCGCCAGTTCTGTACTTAATTTTTCCATCTGCGCTTCAAGTTTGGTGATTTGCTTACGCAGCGGTTGGGTCTGATTGCGGAAATCGGCTTCGCGACGTTTCTGGTCTTTACGCGACTGCGCGCTGTTAACGCCGCCGTCTTTGGCCGGTGCGTCCTGCTGGCTTTCCTGACGCTGAACGTCCACCAGCCATTGCTGATAATCTTCCAGATCGCCGTCGAACTGTTCCACTTTGCCGCCGTGTACCAGATACAAATCGTCAGTGGTGGAGCGCAGTAAGTGGCGGTCATGCGACACGACAACCATCGCGCCCTCGAAGTCGATCAGCGCTTCGGTCAGCGCCTGACGCATATCGAGATCCAGGTGGTTGGTCGGTTCATCGAGCAACAGCAGGTTAGGGCGCTGCCAGACAATCAGTGCCAGCACCAGACGCGCTTTTTCACCGCCGGAGAATCGCCCGGTAGGATCCGTCACTTTATCGCCGTGGAAACCAAATCCGCCGAGATAATCGCGCAACTGCTGTTCGGTTTCTTTGTTCGCCAGGCGTACCAGATGTTGCAGCGGCGAATCTTCTGCGCGCAGGAACTCCAGCTGATGCTGCGCGAAGTAACCGAGTTTGACGCCTTTCGCCAGACCAATGTCACCGTGAAGCGGCGGCATGGTGCCAGCCAGCAGTTTGATCAGCGTGGACTTCCCGGCCCCGTTACGGCCGAGTAAGCCGATACGTGAACCCGGCACCAGATTCAGTTTGATCGACTCCAGAATCGTGGTGTCGCCATAACCGGCGCTGACTTTTTCCATCCGCAACAGCGGATCGGGCAAACTTTCCGGCGAGCGGAAGCTAAAATGAAAAGGATTGTCGACGTGCGCCGGGGCTATCAGCTCCATGCGTTCCAGCATTTTAATACGGCTTTGCGCCTGCTTGGCTTTGGTCGCCTGCGCACGGAAACGGTCAATATAACTTTGCAGATGCGCCACTTTCTCCTGCTGACTTTCAAACAATGCCTGCTGTTGCGACAGTTTGGTCGCACGCTGGCGTTCGAAAGACGAGTAGTTACCGGTGTATTCGTTCAGCGTCTGCTGTTCGATATGCAGTATTTTATCGATGATCGGATCGAGAAAGTCCCGGTCATGGGAAATCAGCACCAGCGTGCCGGTGTAGCTTTTCAGCCATTTCTCCAGCCAGATGACGGCGTCGAGATCCAGGTGGTTAGTCGGTTCATCGAGCAGCAGTAAATCAGAACGGCAAATCAGCGCCTGCGCAAGGTTGAGACGCATGCGCCAGCCGCCGGAGAACGATTTGACTGGCTGCTGCAACTGATTCTGAGTAAAGCCCAACCCGCTGAGCAGGCTCGCCGCGCGCGCCGGAATGGTCCAGGCGTTGATGGCGTCGAGTTTACCGTGCAGCGTGGCGATGGCGTGGCCGTCATCACGCTCGTTAGCGTGCTGCAATTGCGCTTCCAGTTGGCGAAATTCGCGGTCACCGTCGATAACATACTCTATCGCAGGCTGGTCCAGAGCGGGTGTTTCCTGATTGACCCAGGCCAGCGCCCAGTTGGACGGAAACGTCAGGTTGCCTGCATCGGCGCTCATTTCACCTTTAAGCAGCGAAATCAGGGTGGATTTACCGCAGCCATTTTTGCCCACCAGCCCGACTTTCTGGCCGGGATTGATGGTCGCAGACGCGTTGTCCAGCAGCACGTTAGTGCCGCGTCGGATTTGTAAGGAGGAGAAAACAATCATAAAGCGCCGTGTTGAGAGTATGTTAAATTGTCATGATAATGATTTAAACAAGACGTATCGCGTCCCATTTTGTCTTTGCGAAGCATGGTAACGGAAAAACCGCACCCTGACGACGCTTTGGAGGTATTGATGTCGCAGCCACCAAAGGTTTTGCTGCTGTACGCCCACCCGGAATCACCCGATTCAGTCGCCAACCGCGTTTTGTTACAGCAGGCACAGCAACTTGAGCATGTCACCGTGCATGATTTGTACGCCCACTATCCTGATTTTTTTATTGATATCCACCGCGAACAACAACTGCTGCGTGAACACAAAGTGATTGTCTTTCAGCATCCTCTTTATACCTACAGTTGCCCGGCGCTATTGAAGGAATGGATGGATCGCGTGCTGGCCCGGGGGTTTGCCAGCGGTGCTGGCGGGAATGCGCTAAACGGCAAATACTGGCGTTCGGTCGTTACCACCGGCGAGCCGGAAGGCGCATACCGTGCGGGCGGTTATAACCGTTATCCGATGTCCGATATTATGCGTCCGTTCGAGCTGACGTCGGCGATGTGTCATATGCACTGGATGACGCCAATCGTTATTTACTGGGCACGACGTCAGAAACCTGATGTGTTGCAGAGCCATGCCGAAGCGTACGGCGAATGGCTGCAATCCCCGTTGCCGCATGGGGGGATCGTCTGATGGACGTTTCAAGTATTCCTACGGCAATCCTGCTGTTTTTATTCGCTGCGGTGGTCGCCGTGCCTCTGGCGCAACGTTTAGGTATCGGCGCGGTGCTCGGCTATTTGCTGGCGGGCATTGCCATCGGTCCGTGGGGCTTAGGTTTTATCCGTGACGTGGATGAGATCCTGCACTTCTCCGAACTGGGCGTGGTTTTCCTGATGTTTATCATCGGGCTGGAACTGAATCCCGGTAAGTTGTGGGCGCTGCGGCGGCAAATCTTTGGCGTGGGTGCCGGGCAGGTGATCCTGACCGCGCTGGTGCTTGGCGGTTTGTTGTATCTCACGAAGTTTTCCTGGCAGGCGGCGGTGATTGGCGGTATCGGGCTGGCGATGTCATCCACGGCGATGGCACTGCAACTGATGCGCGATAAAGGCATGACGCGTAACGAAGGCGGCCAGTTGGGTTTTGCCGTGCTGCTGTTCCAGGATATCGCGGTGATCCCGGCACTGGCCCTGATCCCGATTCTGGCGGGGGGCTCCGAAGGCAGCAATAACTGGGAAATGATCGGCCTGAAAGTGCTGGCCTTTGGCGGGATGTTGATTGGCGGACGCTATCTGCTGCGGCCGATTTTCCGGCTGATTGTGGCCTCCGGCGTGCGTGAAGTGTTTACCGCCGCCGCGTTGCTGGTGGTGCTCGGCTCGGCGCTGTTTATGGATACGCTGGGCTTTTCGATGGCGCTCGGGACGTTCATCGCCGGGATTTTACTGGCTGAAAGTGAATATCAGCACGAACTGGAAATCGCTATCGAGCCATTTAAGGGTTTACTGCTCGGGCTGTTCTTTATTTCTGTCGGCATGGCGCTGAATCTGGGTGTGCTTTATACCCATATTTTGCTGGTGCTGGCGGGCGTGATTGTTCTGGTGACTGTAAAAGGTGCCTTGTTGTACGGGCTGTCCCGTGTATTTGGTTTGCGCACCTCGGTCCGGCTGCAATTTTCCGCCGTGCTCAGCCAGGGCGGTGAATTTGCTTTCGTGCTGTTCTCGGCGGCGGGCGCGCAGAAAGTGATTTCTTCGTCGCAGCTTTCGCTGTTGCTGGTGGTGGTGACGTTATCAATGATGACCACGCCGCTGCTGATGCAGTGGGTTGACCGGATTCTGGTGCGACGCTACAACGACGGCGAAGAAAGCGACGAAAAGCATTTTGTTCAGGATGACGAACCGCAGGTGATTATTGTCGGGTTCGGGCGTTTCGGGCAGGTGATCGGACGTTTGCTGATGGCGAATAAAATGCGCATTACGGTGCTGGAGCGTGATATCAGCGCCGTCGGGCTGATGCGAACTTACGGCTACAAAGTCTATTACGGCGATGCAACCGAACTGGAGTTACTCAGGGCGTCCGGCGCGGAAAAGGCAAAGTCGATCGTTATTACCTCCAATGAGCCGGAAGATACGATGGCTATCGTGCATTTATGCCAGCAGCATTTTCCCCATCTGAATATTCTGGCGCGTGCCCGTGGCCGTGTGGAAGCGCATGAGCTTTTGCAGGCCGGCGTAGTGAATTTTTCCCGCGAGACGTTTTCTAGTGCGCTGGAGCTTGGGAAGAAAGCACTCGTGACGCTGGGCATGCATCCGCACAGTGCGTATCGCGCGCAGCAACATTTTCGCCGGCTCGACATGCGGATGTTGCGTGAACTGGTGCCGCAAAACCGCGGCGACGTTGCGCAGATTTCCCGCGTGAAAGAGGCCCGGCGAGAGCTGGAAGACATCTTTCAGAGTGAAATGCATAACGAACGTCGCCAGCTTGATGGCTGGGACGATGACGAATAGCCCGGTAGCAGAAAAATAATTTCGGTGGTTGATCGAAAACTGACCGGACGCAATATCGGAAATTTCAGGAGAAGTAACATGGCTACAACCCGTAAACGGTTCATCGCTGGTGCGGTGTGTCCGAAATGTAAGGCGATGGATACACTGGCTTTATGGCAGGAAGATCAGGTTGAAGTGGTGGAGTGTGTAAAGTGCGGACACCATCAGCGTCAGACTGACGCGCAGGTCAGCAAGAAGCTTCGCCCGGAAGAGCAGGTGATTGGTATTTTCGATCCGAAGTAGCGTTATGGCTCGTGTTTTTTTATGCTGGTAGTACAGAGACGCGGATTTCCGCTACACTCTTCGCCAAATTTATCCGATCGCGCTTTTCAGGATGATCTCATCGAAAAGTGGCCGTCACTGAATTAGCCTTAAGCGAAGTTGCGTGCGTTATGCAACGCCCGCAGACAACAAATTGAGTTTCCAACGGTAGGAGTTATCATGAAAGTAGCAAAAGACCTGGTCGTCAGCGTGGCATATCAGGTACGTACAGAAGACGGTGTGTTGGTTGATGAATCTCCGGTGAGCGCACCGTTGGATTACCTGCACGGCCATGGTTCCCTGATCTCCGGTCTGGAAACTGCACTTGATGGTCATGCAATTGGTGACGTATTTGACGTGCATGTTGGCGCGAACGATGCTTACGGCAACTACGACGACAACCTGGTTCAGCGCGTGCCTAAAGACGTGTTCATGGGTGTTGATGAGCTGGAAGTCGGTATGCGTTTCCTGGCTGATACCGATCAGGGCCCGGTTCCTGTCGAAATCACTGAAGTTGATGGCGACCACGTTGTGGTTGATGGCAACCACATGCTGGCTGGCCAGAACCTGAACTTCCACGTTGAAGTGGTGGCAATCCGTGAAGCGACCGAAGAAGAACTGGCTCATGGCCACGTTCACGGCGAACACGGCCATGATCACGACCATGAACACGGTGACGGTTGCTGCGGTGGTCACGGCCACGACCATGATCACGACCACGGTCATGATCACGGCAAAAAAGGCGGTTGCGGCGGTAACGGCGGCTGCGGTTGTCATTAATCGCCCGCACAGTGATATAACAGTGATATAAACGAAAGGCGCCGCAAGGGCGCCTTTTTGTTGCGTCGCAATCCGTATCAATAATGCGGTGGCGGCGTTTCTTCCGACTGATCGGCAATCATTGATGGCTGGCTGGCACGCAGTTTGTCTGTCAGCAGGCGCAGGTGATCGTGCAGTCTGCTCATTTCCAACTGATGCTGTGTGACAATCATGTTCAGCTCTTCAATGGTAATTTCCTGAAAAGCCAGTTTGTTTTCCAGCATCTCCAGACGTTGTTCAATGGTATTTGAGTTCATCATCATTACCTCACTGTATGGCTCGTGTTGATCATGTTGTGCACTGACCTGAACCTCATCCTGTATTGTAGACCGGCGATTCTACCCGTAAAGCCGCAGGATTACCTGACCTCCCTGACGCTTTATCCGTATATCCCGATCGTGTGACGAAACTTATTGATGTAAAAAAGGTCGGAATAAGACGCTAATGGCGTGTATAGAGATTGTTTTGTCGTGAGACGGACAGTTATAGTAACCGCCGAACTTTCGTAATTATTACCAGAGGTCACAGATTTCTGGTCCTGGAGAAATGGATGAAATCACTGTTTAAAGTAACTCTGCTGGCAACCACCATGGCTATCGCCCTGAATGCCACTCAGGTTATGGCTGCTGAAGCCACAGCACCGGCCGCTGCTGCAACTGCGCCAGCCGCTGCCCCTGCTGCAACTGCTCCGGCAGCAACAGATACGGCCAAATTCAAAAGTGATGATGAGCAGGCTGCGTATGCTCTGGGTGCATCGCTGGGTCGCTACATGGACAACTCCCTGAAAGAGCAAGAAAAGCTGGGCATCAAACTGGATAAAGACCAGTTGATCGCCGGTGTTCAGGACGCGTTCGCGAACAAAAGCAAACTGTCTGATCAGGAAATCGAGCAGACTCTGCAAACCTTCGAAGGCCGTGTGAAAGCATCAGCACAGGCTAAGATGGAGCAGGACGCGAAAGCTAACGCTGACAAAGGCGACAAATTCCGTGCTGATTTCGCCAAAGAAAAAGGCGTGAAGAAAACTGAGTCAGGTCTGTTGTATCAGGTTGAAAAACCAGGTGCTGGCGCAGCGCCTAAAGACAGCGATACCGTTGTCGTTAACTACAAAGGTACCCTGACCGACGGTACAGAGTTTGATAATTCTTATACCCGCGGTGAGCCGCTGTCCTTCCGTCTTGACGGTGTAATTCCTGGCTGGACTGAAGGCCTGAAACACATCAAGAAAGGCGGCAAAATCAAGCTGGTCATCCCACCGGCACTGGCTTACGGTAAAACTGGCGTTCCGGGGATCCCGGCTAACTCCACTCTGGTGTTCGATGTTGAACTGCTGGATGTGAAAGCGGCACCTAAGGCTGACCCGAAAGCAGCTGAAAAACCTGCTGAAGCAGCACCAAAAGCAAACTAAGTTGCTGCTGAGCTGTTGCAGAAAACCGTCGCTAAATGCGGCGGTTTTTTTTCGCCTCTCACTTTTCTTGCCGCCCGTCCTTCATTTTATTGAGGTTACTCTATGATGATAACTTGACGCTTTTGTTTCCCCGGCATAACGTCACAGATCCATATAATCGTAAGGCCGTTTTTTCTGTGTCTTTGATACAGTAACGACCGTGGAATGATGAATAATGCGTCCTGACTCCCGTTGGAAGGCGCGATAGAGAGGGTGGTAGCTTCGATGTCTAATTCGCTTATAACTGGCGAAACCGGTGAACTGGATTTGCTGGACCAACGTCCGTTCAGCCAGGTCGATCATGAGATTTTGTCTTCATACGAGGCCGTGGTGGACGGGCTTGCGATGCTGATCGGTGAGCATTGCGAAATTGTTCTGCATTCACTGGAAGACCTGAAATGTTCAGCGGTCCGTATTGCTAATGGTGAGCATACTGGTCGTAAAATCGGCTCGCCAATTACGGATTTAGCGCTGCGCATGTTGCATGACATGACCGGTGCGGACAGTAATGTGTCCAAAGCTTATTTCACCCGCGCGAAAAGTGGTGTGTTGATGAAGTCAGTCACCATCGCTATTCGCAACCGTGAGCAACGCGTGATTGGCTTGCTGTGCATCAACATGAATCTTGACGTACCTTTCTCGCAAATCATTCAGACCTTTATGCCGCCTGAGACGCAGGAAGTGGCATCGTCCGTTAACTTCGCGTCATCCGTAGACGATCTGGTGGCTCAGACGCTGGAATTCACCATTGAAGAAGTCAACGCTGACCGCAACGTATCTAACAATGCGAAGAACCGTCAGGTGGTTCTGAATCTTTATGAAAAGGGTATTTTTGATATCAAAGACGCGATTAATCAGGTTGCGGATCGCCTCAACATTTCTAAGCACACGGTCTACCTGTATATCCGCCAGTTTAAAAGCGGTGATCTGGTGGGGAACGAACGTTGAAACTGCGTTACTGCCTGCTGGTCACCGGCCCTGCATACGGCACTCAGCAAGCCAGTGCCGCGTATCAGTTTGCACTGGCGCTGATCGCCAGCGGTCATCATCTCGACAGCGTGTTTTTTTATCGTGAAGGTGTGCTCAATGGTAATTTGCTTTCCGCGCCGGCATCCGATGAATTCGATTTAGTCCGATCCTGGCAGCGCATGGCGGCAGATTACCAGGTGGCACTCAATGTGTGCGTCGCTGCCGCATTACGTCGCGGTGTGATAGATGAAACAGAAGCCCATAATCAGGGGCACGGGCAGACTAACTTGCAGCCGGGTTTTACCCTGACCGGACTGGGCAGTCTGGCTGAAGCTTCGTTGACCTGCGATCGTTTGGTGCAGTTCTGATGTGTGAATGCAGGGAGCAATAATGAAGAAGATCGCGTTTGTATTCACCCAGGGTCCGCACGGAACGTCTGCAGGACGGGAAGGGCTGGATGCGTTGCTGGCAACGTCAGCGCTGACCGAAGATATTGGTGTATTTTTCATTGCTGATGGTGTTTTCCAGTTAATGCCAGCGCAGCAGCCGGAAAAAATTTTGGCGCGTAATTATATTGCCACGTTCGGTGTGTTATCTCTTTACGATGTCGATCAGTGTTTCGTTTGTGAAGAGTCATTAAAGACACGGGGCCTGTCGGCTGGCCATGAATGGGTTCTGGATGTTGAGCCGTTGCCCGTGACTGAAATTCGCCAGCGGCTGGCCGAATATGATGTGGTAATGACGTTTTAAATCAGGAAACTCCATGCTTTTTACTCTTGCCAATTCCCCGCAACATTGTGATTTTTCATTGCTTATTCACATGATCGCCCAGGACGATGCGCTTCTGCTGATGCAGGATGGCGTGCTGGCTGCACTTGATGGCAGTGAGGCATGCAACCTGATGAGTCAGCATGTGCAGTCCATTTATGTTTTAAGTGAAGATTTGGCGGCTCGTGGTCTGGTTGGTCAAATTTCACACAGAATCACATTGATCGACTATACTGGTTTCGTCGCGCTGACTGAGAAACATGCCCAGCAAACAGCATGGTGAAACAACGATGTGCTGTATATTTCTTGACACCCTCTTAGGTCAGCCCTAAAATTCTGCGTCCCCATATTAGCTAATGCTTTTTATGGGGAGATTTATCACGCGTTTACAAAGTAGTTTATGAACCAAAATCCAGGAGCTTTTTAATGGCAACAATTAATCAGCTGGTACGCAAACCACGCTCTACGAAGGTTGCTAAAAGCAACGTTCCAGCGCTGGAAGCTTGCCCGCAGAAACGTGGCGTATGTACTCGTGTATATACCACCACTCCTAAAAAACCAAACTCCGCACTGCGTAAAGTCTGCCGTGTGCGTTTGACTAACGGTTTTGAAGTTACCTCCTACATCGGCGGTGAAGGTCACAACCTGCAGGAACACTCCGTGATCCTGATCCGTGGCGGTCGTGTAAAAGACTTGCCAGGTGTGCGTTATCACACCGTCCGTGGCGCACTGGACTGTTCAGGCGTTAAGGATCGTAAGCAATCTCGTTCTAAATACGGCGTTAAAAAGCCGAAGTCTTAATGGTTCTCCGTTAAGTAAGGCCAAACATTTTCACTTTACTGTCAAAATAAACTCTTAGAGTTTTGGACAATCCTGAATTAACAACGGAGTATTTCCATGCCACGTCGTCGCGTCATTGGTCAACGTAAAATCCTGCCAGATCCTAAGTTCGGATCCGAACTGCTGGCAAAATTCGTCAACATTCTGATGGTAGATGGTAAAAAATCTACTGCAGAAGCAATCGTCTACACTGCTCTTGAGACCCTGGCTCAACGTAGCGGTAAAGGCCACCTGGAAGCTTTCGAAGTCGCACTGGACAACGTTCGTCCGACTGTCGAAGTTAAGTCCCGCCGCGTAGGTGGTTCTACTTATCAGGTTCCAGTTGAAGTCCGTCCGGTTCGTCGTAATGCTCTGGCAATGCGTTGGATCGTTGAAGCTGCTCGTAAACGCGGTGATAAATCCATGGCTCTCCGCCTGGCGAACGAACTTTCTGATGCTGCAGAGAACAAAGGTACTGCAGTTAAGAAACGTGAAGACGTTCACCGTATGGCTGAAGCCAACAAGGCGTTCGCCCACTACCGCTGGTAATCACTTAGCAGTAGTTATGCTAACCAAGCGGGCGCTTCAAGAAGCCAACCCGCTTGGGTTAACTGAACTTGAACGTCCTAGTTATAGAGGAATCAAATGGCTCGTAAAACACCCATTGAGCGCTACCGTAACATTGGTATCAGTGCTCACATCGACGCCGGTAAGACAACCACTACCGAACGTGTTCTGTTCTACACCGGTGTAAACCACAAAATCGGTGAAGTTCATGATGGCGCAGCCACCATGGACTGGATGGAGCAGGAACAGGAACGTGGTATTACCATCACGTCCGCTGCCACCACCTGTTTCTGGTCTGGTATGGCTAAGCAGTTCGAACCACACCACATCAACATCATTGACACCCCAGGGCACGTTGACTTCACCATCGAAGTAGAACGTTCCATGCGTGTTCTTGATGGCGCGGTAATGGTTTACTGTGCTGTTGGCGGTGTTCAGCCACAGTCTGAGACCGTATGGCGTCAGGCAAACAAATATAAAGTTCCTCGTATCGCGTTCGTTAACAAAATGGACCGTATGGGTGCTAACTTCCTGAAAGTTGTTGACCAGATTGAAAAACGTCTGGGCGCAACTCCGGTGCCACTGCAACTGGCAATCGGCGCGGAAGAGAAATTCACCGGTGTTGTTGACCTGGTGAAGATGAAAGCTATCAACTGGAACGAAGCTGATCAGGGCGTTACCTTCGAATACGAAGAAATCCCTGCCAACATGCAAGAACTGGCTGAAGAATGGCGTCAGAAACTGGTTGAAGCCGCTGCTGAAGGCTCTGATGAGCTGATGGAGAAATTCTTTGGTGGCGAAGAGCTGACTGAAGAAGAGATCAAAACTTCTCTGCGTAAGCGCGTTCTGAACAACGAAATCATCCTGGTTACCTGTGGTTCTGCGTTTAAAAACAAAGGCGTACAGGCAATGCTGGATGCTGTTGTTGAGTATCTGCCAGCACCAACTGACGTTGAAGCTATCAACGGCCTGTTGGACGACGGTAAAGACACTCCGGCAGTTCGCCATTCTGACGATTCAGAGCCGTTCTCTGCTCTGGCGTTCAAAATCGCTACTGACCCATTCGTGGGTAACTTGACGTTCTTCCGTGTTTATTCCGGTCTCGTCAACTCAGGTGACACTGTATTTAACCCAGTGAAATCTCAGCGTGAACGTCTGGGTCGTATCGTTCAGATGCACGCTAACAAGCGTGAAGAAATCAAAGAAGTTCGTGCGGGCGATATCGCTGCTGCGATCGGTCTGAAAGACGTGACTACAGGTGATACCCTGTGTGATCCGGATAACGTGATTATCCTGGAACGCATGGAATTCCCTGAGCCGGTAATCTCCGTTGCGGTAGAACCAAAAACCAAAGCTGACCAGGAAAAAATGGGTCTGGCTCTGGGCCGTCTGGCAAAAGAAGACCCATCATTCCGCGTTTGGACTGATGAAGAGTCTGGCCAGACAATCATCGCAGGTATGGGTGAACTTCACCTGGATATCCTGGTTGACCGTATGCGTCGTGAATTTAACGTTGAAGCTAACGTCGGTAAGCCGCAGGTTGCATACCGTGAAGCTATCCGCGCTAAAGTTACCGATGTTGAAGGTAAACACGCTAAGCAGTCTGGTGGTCGCGGTCAGTATGGTCACGTTGTGATCGACATGTACCCATTAGAACCTGGCACAAATCCGAAAGGGTATGAGTTTGTCAACGAAATCAAAGGTGGTGTAATTCCTGGTGAATTCATCGGCGCGATTGACAAAGGCATCCAGGAACAGCTGAAGTCTGGTCCACTGGCCGGTTACCCGGTAGTCGATCTGGGCGTGCGTCTGCACTTCGGTTCTTACCATGACGTTGACTCCTCCGAGCTGGCGTTTAAACTGGCCGCTTCTATTGCCTTTAAAGATGGCTTTAAGAAAGCGAAACCAGTCCTGCTTGAGCCGATCATGAAGGTTGAAGTAGAGACTCCGGAAGAGAACACTGGTGACGTCATCGGTGACCTTAGCCGCCGTCGTGGTATGCTGAAAGGCCAAGAATCTAACGCTACTGGCGTTGTGATTCATGCTGAAGTTCCGCTTTCCGAAATGTTCGGTTATGCAACTCAGCTGCGTTCACTGACCAAAGGCCGTGCATCTTACTCCATGGAATTCCTGAAGTACGATGATGCGCCGAATAACGTGGCCCTGGCCGTTATTGAAGCTCGTGGCAAATAAGCCACTGGTTTAAACACAATGATCCCGTGCTCTCTCTTTGAAGGGAGAGCACAAGAGTAAGGAATATAGCCGTGTCTAAAGAAAAATTTGAACGTAACAAACCGCACGTTAACGTTGGTACTATCGGCCACGTTGACCACGGTAAAACTACCCTGACTGCAGCAATCACTACCGTTCTGGCTAAAACCTACGGCGGTTCTGCACGCGCATTCGACCAGATCGATAACGCACCAGAAGAAAAAGCTCGTGGTATCACCA